>NZ_CAUYTL010000004.1:0-128486 GCF_963575615.1 Listeria rocourtiae subsp. hofi
AAATACGTATCCAAAATCTAAATGCAGATTTTGGATACGTATTTTTCTAGGTCAGAGAACCTTTTGTCTCAGACTCGCTCAAAAGTTTATGTAGTTTAGCGTATGCCTAACTTTACGATATTCAAGTTATTCTTCTGTAGATTACGCCAAATGTCATTCCTCGATTTGGTCTTCTCCACAAAAATGCCCTTTTTCTCTAATTGTTGGATTACCTTGTTTAATACATCTTTATTTTCTTGCAAATGGTATCACTCCAATCGCCTTTTCAAAAACTATCCCGTTTATATTTTTTCTATAGGTTCACTTTAACACAAAAACGTTGATAAAAATACCCCTTTTCAAAAAAAATTCTGGTATTTACGAATTATTTTTTATATTTGGTCCTTGTAAACGGTTTAAAACCGAATATTATACGCAAAAAAGGACTATGTAGCGAAATTTTGTTATAATTTAAAGACATGAAAAGAAGGAGTGATTTAAATGGCCATATCCAAGGCAAAAAAAGCACGAATAAAGCGTGTCCGTGAGGGAGGATTAGATCCAACAATTCATAGGAGTGTTTTTGCAACAATCGATTTGCGAACACAACGAACAAAAACAAAACAAGAAAAAGTAAACCAAAAGAAATACAAGCAATCTTATTCCGACGATGGACAAGAATGCTTGTATTTTTGTACCTGCTTATTTTAGATAGCCGTCCTCTATTCTTACCACACGATCTACTAAATCTAATACACGTTCATCGTGCGTAACCATAATAGCCGCCTTGTTATTCCGTTTCACTTCTTCTGCGATCATTTGCACAACTTTATGTCCTCGACCCGCATCTAAACTCGCGGTCGGTTCGTCTGCCAAAATAATATCTGGATTGTTCATAAGTGCCCTTGCAATTGCTACTCTTTGCTTTTCACCACCTGATAAGCTCTCTGGATAATTGTGCGCTCGCGAGCTTAGGCCTAGTTCCTTAAGCAATATGTCCGCTTTTTGTCTCGCTTGACCACCACGATTTCCTGCCAATTCAGCAATGAGTAGTAGCTGGTCACGAATGTGTAGATAAGGAATGAGATTAGCACCTTGGAAGATGAATCCAACTTTATCAAGACGAATCTTTGTCAATGCTTTTCCAGAAAGTCCACTTAGCTCGGTGCCACCTATCGCGATTTCCCCAGCAGTTGGTGATAGTAAAGCACCCGCAATGGATAAAAAAGTACTTTTCCCTGAGCCTGATGGACCAACAATAGCTACGAATTCTCCCTGCGCGACTTCTAAAGATACATTCTTCAAAACTTCTACGATTTGATCTCCATCTTGATAACTTTTTGAGATATTTTTCATACTTAATGTCATTAGATTGCCCTCCCGATTGCTTCTAGTGCATCTACTTTAGCCACACGATATAGTGATAACATCGAGCCGGCCACCGCGACGATGAGAAAGAGTACTGAGCAGCCAATTGCGAGAGCAGGGTCAAGTGTAAACGGCATACTGGCAGGTAAAATAGCAGCAAGTCCGAATGTTAAACCATTGCCGATTGCTAAACTGACAACCGATAAAAATAGAACTTGACTAATAATACTCCTTCCAAGATAGGCGGTTCCTGCACCCACTGCTTTTAACACGCCAAATTGATTAATTTTTTGGATTGTAATAACATAGAAAAATGCCGCGAGGACGAAAGCTGCGATAACAAACAAGAAAGCAATCATCATGAGCAGCGAGCCTTGTTCTTCAGAATAGCCTGGTATGCCTTGGAGAACTTCTTTACTGGATGCAAGTTCGAGTTTTCCAAGCGTCAAACTTTCGGCCTTACTTTCGGAAATATCAAGTGCAACAGCGGTATATTCGCCTTGTGCGGCCTGATTCGTTTGGTGAATGAGACTCCAAGCATCCCAGCCCACGAAAATAACTGGCGAGTGACTAAACGTGTTATTTTTTGTGAAGCCTGTTATCCTAAACTGCTGACCGGTAGCACTGTCTTTCATGTTGCTGTTTAGTGTATACCCTGATTCCTTGAGTGAAATATCGGCTATTACTTCATTTTCAGCTTTCGGTGCCATCCCTTCTGTTATCGTTGGTTTTATAAAACTGCCTTTATCCATACCAAAATAAGTGATATCCGTTTTTTTGTCTTTTTTCGGTGGCGTAATCGTTCCCATTTGCACACCAAGATTCGCGCTCTCTTTTTTGCTTAGTTGCTTTGTAATTTCTTGCGTTTCGGATGCGGTTAAATTCGAGCGGGTTAAGCGGTTATCTGAGTCTTTCTGCAACACGTAATAAGTTGCGGGACTTGATGAAATCGCGGCTCCATTGTCATTTGCAAGACCGTTTGCTAGGCCAGTGACAAATAACACCAACCAGGCAATCAATACCATGATTAAACCGATTAAAAAGTAGCGTAATTTTGCGTGTTTCAATTCTCTTAATGCCAAAAACATTCCGTTCAACTCCTCCTAAGATCTTACGCTTAGTTTAATGGAGTATTGTAAACGGAATGTGAATCGGATTTTACAAATTAATTTTTGGCAAAGTGACAATAAATGTCGTGCCTTGTCCTAGCTTACTTTCTACAAAAATGGTGCCATTATGCAGGTCGATAATTTTTTTACTGATGGAAAGACCGAGGCCACTAGAATCTTCTTCGCGTATCCGGCTCTGATCGGCTTTGTAGAATCGACTGAAAATATGTTCCTTATCTTTATCGCTTATTCCGATACCATTATCAGCTACTTCCACGACGACTTCATTGGCTTTTTCATACAAATGGATCTTAATAGTCCCGCCTTTTGATGTGAATTTCATCGCGTTCGTCAATAAATTCGACCAAACTTGATAGAGGAGCTCGGCGTCTCCGGTGTACATCACGCCCTCGAGTTCAACATCCATTGTCAGCTCTTTTTCACGCCAGCTCCATTCTGTCATCTGTAATAATTGACGCCACTGCGCTTCTAGTTGGAACGTTTCTTTTTTTCGTAACGTTGCTTCTTGATCTAGTGATGCAAGCGTTAATAGCTGCTTCGTCAAGGAAGATAAGCGCATTGTTTCTTCTGATAAAACGGCTAAATATTCCGCCCGTTCTTTTTCTGTCAATGTTTCTGAGCGTAGTAATGTCGCAAAACCTTGCATGGATGTGAGCGGTGATTGTAATTCGTGCGAGACATTCGCCACAAACTCCTGACGCGCAGCCTCTGATTTCTCGAGTTCGCTAGCCATTTTGGAAAAAGATGCTGCCAGCTGGCCTATTTCATCCTTGCGCCGAACTTGTAATGCTACATCATAGTTCCCTTTACGAATTTTCTTAGTCGCATTAGTCAATTTTATAATTGGGCTCACTATGTACCTACCACTAATAAGCACAAGTAAGATACTAATAATCGATGTAAACGTAAGAATCAGCGCGAAAAAAATGCGCAACTCTCCAAATTGCTTTTCTGGATCTTGCCTTAGAAAAAGTGCCTTCGTTTCTCCGTCCGTTTTGATTGGTACACCAATTGTATTGCGCACATCATTATCAAAAAATCCTGTGATGAAGAACCCTGTTTCGAACGTATCAATACCATGATAAGTTTCACTAGCTAGCACTTGTTGCACTGTTTTTTCTGGCAAATCATTTTTCCTGAATTCGCCACCAAAATAGTTGGACTCCATTTTACCATCTGTTAGGAATAATTCGTAGCCCAATGCGCCGACACTTTGAAGGTAACTATCTAGTGAGACAGTTTCATTTTCTTGATAAAACGATTGGATTTCACGAGCCATTTCGGTTACTTTTTCATCGTTAAACGGCTTTAATTTCACTTGATAGTAAATATTAGCAAAGAGGAATCCGAGTAGGCTACTGGCAAGAATAACAACGAGCATCGTGACGACAATACGAATATAGAGCGTTTTCATATCGTTTCCTCAAGTTTATAGCCAACGCCACGCACGGTTGTAATTTTTATACCGTTTTTATGCTCGTCAAAGTGGTCTCGTAAACGTTTGATATGTACATCTATCGTGCGGTCGCTACCATCATAATCACGTTGCCAAATCCGTTCGATTAATTCTTCTCGTGTAAAAATACGGCCTGGATAACTTGCCAGTTGGTAAAGTAACTCGAATTCTTTTACCGGTATCATGATTTCGCGTTGACCGACTGTGATGCCATAACTTTTTTGGTCAATCGTAATATTACCGATTTTAATTTTTGATTCGCTTGATTGATTGGATCGGCGTAACAATGCCCGGATTCGGAAAACCAGTTCTTGAGGCTCAAATGGCTTGGTGATATAGTCGTCTGTTCCTACTTCAAAACCCCGCGCTTTATCTACAAGCGCATCTTTGGCAGTCAACATAATAACCGGTATTTCTGGATAGCTTTGGTGCATTTTTTGACAAAGTTCGAACCCATCCATTTTCGGCATCATAATATCAATGACAGCCAGATGTACGTGTTGGTTATCAACAATCGTTTCGGCCTCAGCTCCATCACGTGCTTCCAAGACATGAAACCCCTCTGTACGAAGACAATGCCCGATTAGTTGGCGAATGTGCCGATCGTCATCTACTACTAGAATCTGTTTCATCTTGTCACTCCTCTCCTTTAGCTACATCATACCAAAAACCATGTCGCACTTAACTAGGCAACGTGGTTTATTAACATTACAGCACTTTTTCTAAAAAACTAATCGTACGTTCGTGTTTTGGTGCGTCAAATACTTGCTCTGGTGTGCCTTCTTCCACGATATAACCGCCGTCCATAAAAATCACGCGATCACCGACCTCTTTTGCGAAGCCCATCTCATGTGTGACAACCATCATCGTCATACCTTCTTTCGCCAAATCCTTCATAACCCCTAAAACTTCACCGACCATTTCGGGATCGAGTGCGGATGTTGGTTCGTCAAAAAGCATGATATCTGGATTCATCGCAAGTGCTCGTGCAATCGCCACACGTTGTTTTTGCCCACCAGAAAGTTGACTCGGTAAAGCATCAGCTTTATCTGCTAGCCCAACACGTTGCAAAAGCGCAAGAGCATTTTTTTGTGCGTCTTCTTTGGACTGCTTGCCAAGCTCAGTTGGAGCAAGCATGATATTTTTCAAAACAGACATATGCGGGAAAAGATTGAAATGCTGAAATACCATACCAATGTTTTCGCGGACTTTATTAATATCCGTTTTCTTGTCTGTGATTTGGTAGTCATCAACAATCACATCGCCTGCTGTTATTTCTTCGAGCTTATTCATGCAACGCAAAAATGTACTTTTACCAGATCCAGATGGACCGATAACACAAACTACTTCGCCTTCTGCTACTTCCAGATTGATTCCTTTTAAAACTTCATTCGTACCAAAGCTCTTCTTTAGATCGGTTACTTTTAGTTTAGTCATTATTTACCCTCCGTTCCATCCAGTTCGATAGTTTCGTTAAGGCGGTGATGACAATCAAGTACATGATTGCGACAATCAGCCAAATAGTCGATGATTCGAATGTACGAGCGATGATAATTTTACCGGATTGAGTAAGTTCAACAAGACCGATAACACTCATGATTGACGTATCTTTCAACGTGATAACAAACTGATTGATGAACGACGGAATCATGACGCGAACCGCTTGCGGGAGAATAATTTTAATCATCGTTTTGCCGTATGGTAGGCCAAGTGAGCGACCTGCTTCCATTTGACCTTTATCAATAGCTTGGATTCCGCCGCGAATAATTTCAGTAATGTAAGCTCCTGCATTTAAACTTAGCGTAATCACTGCTGCAACGGTAGCATCCATTTTAAAGCCCATTGCTTCGGGAATACCAAAATAGATGAAGAAAGCTAAAACGATTAATGGAATACCGCGGAAAATATCAACGTAAACTGTTGCAATACCACGTAATAATTTGCTGCGACTTACTTTTAAGAATCCAAACAAGAGACCTAAAGCAGCTGCGAAAACAAGAGAAATAAGCGTTAATTTAATTGTGTACCAGAGGCCTAAAAGTAATGCTGGTAGGCTTTCAATGAGCAAATCCCAGAATGATTGAGGTTTTACATCGCTACCAATATAGCTGTCCAAAATTTCTTGATATTCCCCACTTGCTTTAATATTTGTCAAACCAGCATTGAATTTCTTAAGTAACTCTTGGTTTTTGCCTTTATTCACCGCAAAACCGTAAGAATTTCCTTTTTCTTTTTCTGTGACAATATCAAGACCATTTCCTTGTTTCACGCCATAAGCAAGCACAGGATAGTCATCGAAGCAAGCAACAGAGTTCCCTGTTCTAACATCTGCATACATACTTGCAGAATCATCGAAAGGTACAAGTGTATAGCCGTATTTGTCTTTATTAGCATCCGCAAAAGCGTAGCCTTCTGTTCCCGTCTTGACAGCGACTTTTTTGCCGTGTAGATCTTCGTAAGATTTAATCGAATCGTCACCTTTTTTGATGGCCATAACGATGCCGGACTCAAAATAAGGATCAGAGAAATCAAATTTTTGTTTGCGTTCATCCGTGATACTCATACCCGCGATAACGCCATCCACTTGATTACTTGTCAGTGCTTGAACTGCCGCGTTAAAACCTAGTGGCTTTACATTGTATTGAAAATCTTGATCTTTGGCGATAGCTTTTAGGATGTCCATATCGATTCCAACTAGCTCGCCTTTTTCGTTCTGAAATTCAAACGGGGCAAATGTTTCATCCGTTCCGATTTCATATACTTTCTGCTCTACTGCTTGTGCATTTGGCACAAAGCTACCTGCGACCATTGCGAACACTGCCATGAATGATAGCAGTAAAAATAGTATTTTCGTTTTTTTCATTTTTTCCTCCCCATTTTGCAAGTATGTATATAAAATGTTCCTTTACTTTTGATGCGGTACAAACATAACACTTTCTCGATTTTATCATAATGTAACCTTATTGAAAATACCCAATTCAGATAAGGTTAAATGGACATCATAAGAAAACCTCGGAATAATAGCGCTATTCCAAGGTTTTTTAATCATTTTTAAAATTTTGTTAGGCTTCAATTGCCCCATACGTCTTTAGCAATGGCTACAACGTGCGCTAACTTCGCCCATTGTTCATCTTCCGTAAGTATGTTCCCTTCTTCTGTCGAGGCAAAACCGCATTGTGGACTTAGGCAAAGTTGAGATAGCGGCACAAATTCAGATGCTTCTTTAATTCTTGCTTTAATTACTTCTGGGTCTTCTAGCGTGCCATTTTTCGATGTGACAAGGCCAAGAATTATTTTCAAATCTGGTCGCTTTACGTAGCGCAATGGAGCGAAATCACCAGAACGATCATTGTCGTATTCTAAGAAGAAACCATCAATATTAAGGCCGCCAAATAGCGTTTCGGCCACTGGCTCGTATCCTCCTGAGGCAATCCATGTCGAACGGAAATTGCCACGACAAATGTGCATCGTAATAACCATATCATCCGGCTTTTCGGAGATTGCTTCATTGATTAGATTTTTATACGTCTCTTGCAATGTATCTGGATCAAAGCCACGTGCACGGACGACTTCTCGCTGCTCGTCAGAACATAGATAGCTCCATGATGTATCGTCTAGTTGCAAGTAACGACAACCCGCATCATAAAAAGCCTGAATCGCCTGCTTATACGCGTTCGCCAAATCTTGAACAAACAGCTCGTTGTCCGCCAAGTACGGCGCGTATTCCATATCCCCCCGATAATGCAACATCGCCGGGCTTGGAATCGTCATTTTGGCAACGGCATCCTCTCCCGCAATGCTATGTAAAAATTGATAATCTGCAATCATTGGATGATTACCGAACTTAATTGGCGCGACAATTTTGACAGAATGTGTCTTTGTTTGGACATTAGCGAACTGAATACCGTCCTGCGCGTCGTATCCTTCCACGCCATCCAAACCTTCTAGGAAATCAAAATGCCACCAAGCACGGCGGAATTCGCCATCCGTCACAGCTTTTAGTCCAGCTTCTTTCTGCTTTGCTACGATTGACCGAATTTCAGCATCTTCTATTGCACGTAATTCTTCGGCTCCAATCTTGCCCGCCGCCTTATCCAACCTCGCCTGTTTAATCGCTTCTGTTCTCAAAATACTACCAACTTGATCTGCTCTAAATGGTGCTTTTCCCATACTCTCCACTCCAATCTTGAAATTTGAAAAAACCGAACCCGTTTCACCAGGTTCAGCCTTTTTATCCTATGCTTCCGCGATTACTTCAATTTCAATATCTGCATCATTCGGCAATTTCGCAACTTGAAAAGCGCTACGTGCCGGGTAATCCCCTTCAAAAAACGATGCGTATATCTCATTGACCGCCACAAAATTACCAAGATCCTTGAATAATACCGTTGTTTTGACGATTTTATCGAGACTTGAGCCGCCAGCTTCTAATACCGCTTTAATATTGGCAAATGCTTGCTTCGTTTGTGCTTCAACGCCAGCCGCCATTTCACCGGTTGCCGGATCAATGCCCAATTGCCCCGATGCATAAATAAAGCCATTTACTTTCACTGCTTGAGAATATGGTCCCAACGCTTTTGGTGCTTGATCTGTGTGAATAATCTCTTTTGTCATGTATAAATCCTCCTAGTTATGGTTTATGTTAGTATTGTATGTTAATTCAGATAGTTTTGCAATCTTTAAATAGGTAACTTCTCTCGGAAATTATGCCAACGCTCGATAATAAGCTGTTGAACCTGCCCCGTAACATCGTGTACATTGGACATAAACACTTGAATCAACAGATAAATACCAACAAACGTAATCACTGCCACCAGCAAGAACACCAAAAGGCTAATCCAATAAACGTCTACACGCGACTTTTCATAGTGACCAATAATAAAATACATAATGGCAAATGGCAAAAAGAATAAGGCGACAAAACAAAGCAATATAGAAAATAACACTGAACCGAACAACGTCAAGATAATTGAAATAATTAAAACAACGAGCGGAAAAGTAATCATGCCACCAATACCCGCAGCACTCTTCATAAATGTCACTTCTTTAATGCCCATCACATATCGAATCGCAGCCCAAGCAACTGTAATATTCAACAACATCAAAATCAGCATGTAAATAAAAACCTGACCTGACGAAACGAAAATCGCAGTAACTATCTTTTGGATGATGGGATACTCCTGTAATGAATTAACTATTACCCCTTTCATATTCCAGCTGTATTGCAGCGAAAGCCCAATCACAAATAAAAGTACGTGAAGCAAACCAAAATACCCCTTCTCTTTACTAGCCTGCATACTCGTTCTTACAGGACGCGCAATCGTCATCCCCACATATGAAACATAATCACGAATCATCGCTAAACCCCTTTCTTATTTCAATATGATATAATTATAACTTATCCACCAAAGATTAACACATTTAAACTGTTACTTTACTAGAAAAATGAGGAGGAAATCATGTTTATCAAATTACTAATTATCTACTATATAGTCATCAATAGCATCGGTTTTGCATCAATGGGCATCGATAAAAGAAAAGCCGTGAAACATCAATGGCGTATCCCCGAGTTCACGCTTTTACTGTTTGCATTTCTCGGTGGTGGTATAGGCTCTTGGCTCGGTATGCATCTTTTTCATCACAAAACACACAAGCTAAAATTCACATGGAGCGTTCCTATTTCGGTTGCGCTACACATCGGGATTATCATTTACCTCCTGACTTACTTTAAGTAACGAGCCTATCTAAGCAGAGAAGTTGTATTCCAAACCCATTATCCTTTAAAATAGACTTATTCGAGAGGGGTTTTTGACTATGAGTTTTAATCTTATTTCTGTGGAAGAGCTAGAAAATCGTTCTGCTGAAAATATTATCGATGTACGAGATACAGCCGATTTTAACGCCGTTCATATTGAAGGTGTCCGCAATATCCCGCTAATCGGCCTGCCAAATTTCATCGAAGAACTAAATCCAAATACGATTTACAGTATTATTTGCTATTCTGGAAATCGCTCTATGCAAGCATGCGAATACTTAAGTGCACGCGGTTATCAATGTGAAAATGTCGTTGGTGGCATGAACGCTTGGCTTAATAAATAAAGCTGAATTAGTATCAACAAAGAGGTACGCTCTGTCCATAATGGATAGACGCGTACCTTTTTGCTTTGCGTTATTTTTTCTGACCGATTCGACTCACCAATTTGCCAAGTTCCATCAAGATTACAGCACCAAGAGCAAGCCCTGCCGCTATTCCCCACTCATTTAAGCCAAATGATTCTGGAATGGAGAAGACTTCACGCGCACCTGGAAGTATCGTGATACCATAAAGTACAAAACATACCAAGACCGCGTAGATCACGTATTTATTACTAAAAAATCCTGCTTCGAAAGCCGTTTGTTTATTCGAACGTGCCGCAAAAGTTTGCAACGTACGAGCTAAAATTAACGTCGTAAATGCCATCGCGACACTAATTTCAGGCGAATGTTGCAGCCCGATATATTGCGAAATGATAACCGCAACGCCAATCAATGTCCCCCGAGTCACAACCGCCTGCATCGTTCCACCCGCAAAAATACCTTCTTTAATATTCCTTGGTTTGCGCTCCATTACATCTGGCTCCGCTTTTTCCATTCCGAGTGCAATCGCTGGCAAGGAATCATTCACCAAGTTGATAAATAGGAGTTGTAGTGCCGTAAATGGATTGATCCAATCAAATACTAAAGCAAAAAGAATCGCAATGATCGCACCTAAATTCCCTGCAAATAAGTACGCAATCGCCTTTTTAATATTATCAAAAACAGTACGGCCAACTTCTACCGCGCTCACAATTGAAACAAAATTATCATCCGTCAAAACCATCGCTGAAGCATCTTTGGCAACATCAGTTCCACTTCCCATTGCCACACCAATATCAGCTTGTTTCAAGGCCGGTGCATCATTCACGCCATCGCCCGTCATAGATGTAACTTTGCCTTTTTTCTGCCAAGCCTTCACGATGCGGATTTTATTCTCAGGAGATACCCGTGCATACACGGAAATATGCTCCAGTTTTGCGTCCAGTTCTTCTTCCGTTAATGCGTCCAGCTCCTGACCAGTTAACGCGATGTCATCTGGATCCATCAAGCCAATATCGCGCCCAATCGCTTGCGCCGTTGTCTTGTGATCTCCGGTAATCATCACCGTACGAATCCCCGCTTTTTTCGACTCCTCAATTGCCGCGTAAACCGCTTCACGTGGCGGATCAATCATTGCCGTCAAACCAACGAGCACCAAATCATGCTCATCATCCAAATCAACATCAACTTGCGAGCCATCCAAACGCTTATACGCATACGCCAAAACCCGCAACGCCTGATTCGAAAAATCCTCATTCGCCTGCATCAAGCGTGCCTTCAACTCTTCCGTCAACGGCTGCTCCTTGCCATCCAAAAACACTTGGCTACAACGCGCAAATACGACATCCGGTCCACCTTTTGTCAGCATCGCTTTTTGCCCATCAAACGTATGCACCGTCGACATCAACTTCCGCTCCGAGTCAAACGGAATCTCCGCCTCACGTAAATAACGCTCCCTAATTTCGTTATAATCCTTATTATTCTTATTACTAAAAGCAATCAAAGCAACCTCTGTCGGATCCCCAAGTTCAAGCCCTTCCTCATTGATGTTCGAGTCATTACAAAGCACCGCGATATGAATTAAACGACGCTCCCCTTCCGACCACATATCTGGTGTATTTGGAAAAACTTCTTGCGTCCCGTCCGGCAAATAATAATCCACTACCGTCATCTTATTCTGCGTCAACGTCCCCGTTTTATCGGTACAAATAACACTCGTTGAACCAAGCGTCTCAACCGCCGGCAGTTTTCGAATAATCGCATGCCTTTTTGCCATCTTGTTCGTCCCAACCGACAACACAATCGTCACAATCGATGACAACGCCTCCGGAATCGCTGCAACCGCAACTGCAACTGCAAACATAAAGGCATTCAAAATCGCTTTCGTCATATCGCCACTTCCGTCACCAAACCAAACACGCCCAGCTTCAATCGCAAAAATTAAAATACAGAGCAGCAAAATCCCAATACCTAGTTTCTTACTAAAGCTCTCCAATTTTCGCTGCAACGGCGTCTGTTTTGCCTCCGCGCTCTCCAACAAGCCAGCAATTTTTCCAATTTCCGTATCGCCACCTGTACCAGTCACGACAAAAGCACCGCGCCCGTAAACCGCCAAAGCACCACTAAAAACCATATTTTTTCGATCCCCAAGCGCCACTTCCTCAGAAATCGCGCGGATATGTTTCTCAACCGCTTCGGATTCCCCCGTCAGCATTCCCTCGTCCACTTTAAGCGAGCCACTTTCGAAAATCCGGCCATCCGCTGGCACAAAATCCCCAGCATCCAGTAAAACAATATCACCGACAACAAGTTCCCGCGCCGCAATCGTCAACTTCTCTCCGTTACGAATTACCTTAGCCTCAGGTGCTGACATCTCCTTGAGCGCATCAAGCGACCCTTCCGCCTTACGAGTCTGCACAACACTGATCACAGAATTCAGCAACAACACTGCAAAAATAATTAGCGACTCCACAACCTCACCAATCAAAATTTGCACAAGCGCTGCGGCAAGTAACACAATCACCATTGGATCTTTAAACGTTTCCAAAAACAGTTTCCACAACGGATCCCGTAACTTATCTTTCAATTCATTATAACCATCCCGTTCCAACCGTTTCGCAACTTCCGCTGTCGTCAAACCGGTTTTTGCAGACGTTTCTAGCTCTTCTAGTACCTTATCTGCTTCTTCCTGATATCTCTGCATCCCTAAACACCTCTTTTTTTCCAATATACTATTCATTATACCCAAAAAACACTATTTTCAAATCAAAAAACCACGAAATCCCAAAAAATCAGGATTTCGCGGTCTTTAGCTATTTACGATACTATTAAATTACTCTTTTAAATCCGACATCTTCGCCTTGCCCATCAAGAGCATAGTCACAAATGCCAAACTTAGCGGTATGAGCGTCCACAAGAACGTCTGTGCAATCGAGCTACACAAAACTTCGGTCACTTTATCCAAAATTTCAACCGGAATTTTGGCACGTAGTTCTGGTGACAAAATCGCGCGACTATCCATATGTTGAAACATATCCGGTACCCCGTTAGCAAACAGGTTACGCTGCACCACGCCATAAATCGTAATCCCAACTGTCATCCCAAACGAGCGAATAAAGTTGTTCGTAGCACTCGCTGTTCCCCGCTCACTCGGATTGATTTTATACAAGCTTGCCGTCCCCAGAATCGAGAACGATGGACCAATCCCAACACCTAACATAACCATGTAAATCGTTAACATGTAACGTGGCGTATCTGGAGTCAACGTCCCAAACAAAATCGTTGTAACAAACGTCAAAATCCCTGCACAAATCATAATCGAGCGGAAACTAAAGCGATTCGCCAAATTCCCCGAAACGGCAGCCATCACACTCGTACCAACCATCATCGGCAAAAGCAATAAGCCTGAATTCGTCGCCGTTCCACCATCAACGCCTTGCACGTACAGCGGGATATAAATCGTCGCCACCATAAATACACCACCATATAGCATCCCCGTCAGCACTGTCCCCAAGTAAACGTTTCGCTTAAACAAGTAAAACGGTAAAATCGGATCTGCGACGCGACGCTCCACAAAAATAAGCACAACCATCGCGACTACAAACAAAACAAATAAGCTCAAAATCTGCACAGAATCCCATGCGTATGTTTGCCCACCAAGCTCTAAACCAAACATCAAAGCAACTGTCCCACCAACGAGGAAGAACGCTCCCAACCAATCAATTTGAGCTTTATTATGTTTTGGTGACTCTTTATAAAAAATACTAATTAAAAATAAGGCCACAATACCAATCGGCACGTTAATATAGAAAATCCAATGCCAACTAATGTTATCCGTAATAAATGCGCCTAGTAGCGGCCCAACAACGCTTGAGAGTCCAAACACAGCACCGAACCAACCGCCGACGCTCGCTCTTTTTTCTAGCGGCAATACATCCCAAATAATCGTGAACGCTATTGGCATCAAAGCACTACCACCAATTCCTTGAATCGCTCGGTAAATCGCCAGCTGCGTCATCGTCTCCGCTGTTCCACAAAGAATCGAGCCAATTAAAAATAATATAATTCCGAACACATAAAATCGTTTCCGTCCATACATATCCGATAATTTTCCGAAAATCGGCATTCCCGCCATTTCCGCAACTAAGTACGCTGATGTAATCCAAACATACTTATCAAGTCCCCCTAAATCCCCTACGATTGTACCCATACTTGCCGCAACAATCGTGTTGTCAAGAGAAGAAACAAAGATTCCAAGCATGAGCGCTATCAATACCGGAACTATTTTCGTCTCTGTTTTTGCCATTTCCCTCACCTTTCTCGACTATAACCATGTATAATAGAGTTGAGCACACCAAAAGTAAATCAGCAACAAACATTCACCTTCCACAAATTTTACATACTTCCTGCTTTCACCAATATGCGGAATACAGATGCTTTCGCTCGATTTACATAAAGCCCAGTTTAACTCCTACTCGAAATTTATCACAGTTCGTCTTCTTAATTTAACACTGTTAAATTATATCTTGATTACCTCGAAAATAAAATCAGTCTAAAGGAGTATTTTTAGTGAGCAAAAAAAGGAATTTAACGAAAGAAAAGATTATTCTGGCCTCCTTAGAAGTTTTGCAGAAAAATGGTATGCAACATTTGTCGATGCGCAAAGTAGCTGAGGCGATGGGTGTCCAAGCACCAGCGCTTTATTGGCACTTCAAGAACAAACAAGATTTGCTTCAAGGTTTAGCAAGCTACATCTCGTCCCAAATTGAACTTCCCGATTCAAAGCTCTCTTGGCAAGAAAAAGCTCGCTTTCTTGCGATACAAAGCCATGATGCGATGCGTGAAATTCCTGACGGTGCGGAGATCATGATGAAAACAATTCCAATCGATACCCACCGTCTACAGATGATTGATTGCTTATTTGTCGCATTTTTAGACGCAGGTTTTACGGAAGATCAAACATTGGCATTGTGCAATTTAATCGATAATTATGTGACCGGAATTGCGATAGATGAATCGTCACAAGACCGAACGCTACAAGAAGTCGGGCCTGACAAAATACACGGCCTTTTTGCCTCAATGTTTGAACGTGAAGATACGCAACATTTAAAAGTACTGCCAGCTATGAAAAAATATGCGGAGTCCGAAAACCGTTTTGATCTGAACTTTTTATTTGGATTAGATGTTATTATTGCAGGTGCTGAGAAATTGCTGGCATCAAATGAAGGAGTGTGACCTATGCGTGAAGATAAATTATTACAAGGAGCGCGCGTTTTTTTGCGTCCATTAAACGCCAATGACCAAGATACATACTACACGATGTTTTTCAACAATGATGTGCGGCGACTAACAGGAACAAAACAAGCATTTACGTACGCTCAAATCGAGAATTATATCGCGAATAAATGGAAAGATAGTAGTGCAGTGCTTCTCTTAATTTGTTTGCAAGAAACCGAAGAAATCATCGGTGACATTGCACTACAAGATATCGACACGACAAACCGTAACGCCAACATCCGTATCGCCATTGGGAAAGTGGAACATCAAAGTAAAGGCTATGGCTCTGAAGCAATGCGGCTCATGCTCGATTACGGGTTTGGTATTTTAAATTTACATCGCATAGAACTAAACCTATTCGACTTCAACAAGCAAGCTGCCCGCGCCTATGAAAAAGTCGGGTTCAAAATCGAAGGCATACAACGTGAAGCGCTATTTTACGACCATGCCTACCACGATTCGATTTTAATGAGTATGCTAGCCCACGAATATCGTGATAAATACTTGAAATAACAAAAAAAGACGAGCCTGGAACAAAACTCATTTTCATGCAAAATAAGCAAGATATCACACGTCCTTTTTCGAGTAGGATGTGAGTCTTGCTTAACACAAATCGAGCGAAAGCGTTTGTATTCAGGGGATTTGGTGGAATGAGGATGGCAAACTCATTCCATTCCTTTGCATGGGGAGGAGATTCTATCTCCGACCATGTGAGAAGTTAAGCGAAACTTTCTTGTGTAGTAGAACCGCTCGATTGCTCGCCATCCTTATTCTAAATATCCTGAAAGAACGTCTATTCGCAATGCGCATAGGTGTATTGGGACTGTGGTGTATCATTGTGTTCGAACAGTCACTGGTGGATTACATGTTCGCTTTGCTCACATGTATATTGGGACTGTAACTCATTTCATTCGAACAGTCCCAACAATGCGAGCGCTTGTCGCCGATTTATATGTCCCAAACCGATCTTTTTGTCGTTTAACGCTTTCTACGTGTGTACAGAATCGTTATAAGCGACGTACCAAGAATCAAAAATCCACCGGTAAACAGGTATAACCATGTATCTAAATCACCGGTATTCGGCAATTTGGTGTTATTTTTTAATGTCGTTGTATGAGTCACCTTTGTGTTGTTACTATGATTCATTGGCGTTGATATATTCGTATCCGGTTTAGTTGGCTTGTCTGGGATAATTGGCTTGTCTGGCTTCGTTGGTGGTATAACAATTTTTGCATCTGTTACGACTAATGTCACTGGTTTTGTGCTTAGCTCTGGAATTGTCACTTTTTTAGGCTCTGGATCAATCGTGTAACCTTTTGGTGGTATCACTTCCTTCACTTGATAGTCGCCAGGAGAAAGTTTAGGGAAATGAATTTTACCATCTGCTTCTGTTGTTCCCTTACCAACTACATTTTGATTCGCGTCTAAAATGTTATAAGTTGCGCCTTTTAGTGAAATTTTATCATCATCACGATCAACTTTATGCACGATGACGCTTCCGAAATCTTTGTCATTTGTCATCGTAACTTCTGCGACTGCAGCTTGGTTCATTTCTATCGTGAACGGTATCTTCTTGTCGTTAAGCCAATATCCTTTTGGCGCTATTTTTTCTTGGAAGTAATAGTTTCCTGGAGCAAGTTCCGTGACACCGAGCTCGCCTAATTCATTACTTACTAGATTTTGCTCGAGTAGCGTTCCATTCTCTGTGTATAGCTCAAATACCGCTCCTGCAAGTCTTGCTTTCGTTTCTGCATCCATTTTCGTTAATTTAACAGAACCAGGAATAAGCGTATTTGGCATATCTACTTCTACCTCCTCTTGCTGTGATGGAACAATCGTGAAGGCTACAGGAGTTGAATCGAGCTCATATCCTATTGGTGCTCTTGTTTCTACAAACTGATAATCTCCCGGCGGTAAATCTCGCGTTTCAATTTCGCCATCTTCATTCGTCGTTAAATCTGTTTGTATCGTATTTCCATTCTTGTCCTCCACCTTGAAAACTGCACCAAATAAGTGATTATCATGATTGACACTATCTTCTTTTACCAACATTGCTTTCCCGCGCATTAGTTCATTCACATAATTAATCGTCAACGTCTGTTCCTGTCCTCTTGCAACTGTAAATTTAATCGGCGTTGTCGGTAATTGATAATGCTTCGGTGCCTGTACTTCCATTAATTCATAATCGCCTGGCGCTAGGTTATCAATGTAGATATCACCATTTTCATCCGTCGGTACAGTGTCTCCAAGTGAGATATCCTTACCTAGTGATTTAAGTCTAAATTTCGCCCCCAGCAAACTTATGTTTAAGTTCACGCTATCCGCTTTATGCAAGCGAATTGAACCCGGCACAAGCGTATTTGTCACTGTTAAATAAATGCCTTCCTTCTGCGCTTTTACAATTGTGAATGGTATCGGGGTCGCATCTAATTGATAATATTGCGGTGCTGCTGTTTCTTGTAAAATATAATCACCCGGATCAAGTTCAGGAATCGTTATTTTGCCGAAAACATCCGTTGTTAAATTCTCTTGTAGCAAGTTACCTTCCTTATCCGTTAACTTAAAGACAGCTCCCGGCAAAGCTTCCCCTGAGACATTATCCGTTTTATCAAGCGTTACCGTCCCCGGAATAATCTTATCAAACGCCTCCACAGATACCGGTTCTTGCTGTCCTTTTACAATCGTAAATGGTATTGGAGTTGCATCTAAATAATAGCCAGCCGGTGCTTCTGTTTCAATAAACGAATAATTGCCCGGCGCCAAATCAGTCACGTGAATCAGTCCGTCTACATCCCCAACAAGGTTATCGACCACAAGCGCCCCTTCACTATCGACCACTTTAAAAATAGCTCCAGATAGCGGTGTGTTCGTTTTCTTATCTAGTTTCGTGAGGACAATGCCACCTTTTGTTAACGTATTCGTCGCCGTCACCTGCGCAATATCTTGTTGCGATTTTGTAATGGTAAAAGGAATTGGTGTCGTATCGAGAATATAACCAAATGGCGCAGCAGTCTCGACAAACTTGTAATCGCCAGGTGCCAAATCTCCTGTTGTGATAACGCCATCCTCGTCCGTTACAAGACCTGATTGCACGACATCACCTTGTGCATCTTGGACATCAAACGTTGCCCCTTCTATCATGAGAAGTGAATTCACACTATCGCTTTTCGTCAAGCTAGCTTTTCCTTTGAGTAACGTATTCGTATAAGAAAGCGTCAATGTCGTTTCTTGCCCTTTCACGATGGTAAACGAAATCGGTGTCGTCGGTAATTGATAATCCGCTGGTGCCGTTGTTTCCATCAGCTCGTAATCACCCGGCGCCAAATTATCAATATAAAGTTTACCGTTTGCATCTGTTGCAACTGTTTCACCTAAATCCGTATCTGTCGTCACGTATTTCAAGTCGAATTTCGCGCCAGCCAGATTAGCCGTCGTATCGATATCATCCGTTTTATGCAAACTTACAGCACCAGTTAGCAACGTATTGGTAGCTTCTAATTGCACCGCGGCTTGTTGCGCTTTTACAATCGTAAACGGAATCAAAGTACTATCCAATTGGTAATATTGTGGCGCTTTTGTTTCCTGCAATGCATAATCGCCAGGATCAAGGTCAGGAATCGTTATTTTGCCAAACGCATCTGTCACCAAATCCTCTTGTAGCGTATTTCCTTCACCATCCAGTAACTTGTAAACAGCTCCTGGTAACGCCTCACCCGACACATCATCTGTTTTTGATAACGTCACTGTCCCCGGAATAATTTTATTCGGCGCACTCACCGTTACAGCTTCATGTTGCCCTTTTGTAATCGTAAATGGAATCGGCGTTGCGTTTAAATAATAACCCGTCGGTGCTTCCGTCTCGATGAATTCATAATCACCTGGTGCCAAATCGTTCACACGTATCACACCATCCGATTCTCCGACAAGATTCTCCTGCACTAAATCCCCATCACTATCTACCAATTTAAAAGTAGCCCCGGCCAGCGGTGTATTCGTTTTCTGATCCAATTTTGTAAGAATAACATCACCCGGTGTAAGCACATTACTCGCGTCCACCTTTACCGCACCAATCTGCGACTTCCCAATCGTAAACGGAATCGGCGTATCATCTAAAATATAACCAAATGGCGCTTTCGTTTCTACAAACGTATAGTCCCCAGGTGCCAAATCCTTCGTCGTAATGACACCATCCTCATCCGTTACTAATCCAGTTTGAACTACCGTGCCCTCATCATCAAGCACATCAAATGTCGCATCAGGAACCAGAATTAACGGATTCACACTATCATGCTTTGTCAACTGCGCCTTGCCCTTAATCAATTCATTTGTATAATTCACATCTAGCGCAGTCGTCTGATTCTTAACAATCGTAAAGTGATATGCGCTCGTTGGCAATTGATAATCCGCTGGTGCCGTCGTTTCCATTAAGTCGTACTCACCTGGTGCTAAACCATCGATATACAGCACACCATCTCCATCAACCGCAACAGATGCTCGGACGATATTACCCGTCACACTCGATTTCAACTCAAAAATTGCACCTGCCAGTTTTTGCGCAGCATTCACACTATCCACTTTATGCAACCGAATCGCACCAGTCTTCAACGTATTAACAGCCGTCAGCTCCAACGCCTGTTGTTGCGCAAGCGTGATCGTAAATGAAATCGGCGTACTATTCAACTGATAACCCGTTGGTGCCCCTGTCTCCACTAATGAATAATTCCCCGGATCAAGGTCCCCGATAGTCAACACCCCAGAAGCATTCGTGACAAGTCCTGTTTGTAACTCATTTTGATTGGCATCCAATAATTTAAAAGTCGCACCGGCTAGCGTTTCCCCAGACACATCAGCCTTCTTCGTCAAAATAACCGTGCCTGGAATCACCTTATCTAGCGCTGTCAGAGACACTTCTTGCATTTGCGACTTCACAATTGTGAACGGTATCGGAGTCGCGTCCAAATAATAACCCGTCGGCGCGGTCTTCTCAACAAATTGATACGATCCAGGCGCTAAATTCGTCACATGAATCACACCAGACGCATTGCTTGTTAAATTATCCTGCACTACTTCCCCAGTACTTTTTTGCAACGTGAAAACTGCTCCTTGCAGCGCTAATAAAGACTTCTTATCCTTCTTTGTTAGCGTAACGCCACCCGTTTTCAACGTATTCGTCTTCGTTTTAGTCACGATATTCGTCGAACCCGTAGCTTTTGATATCGTAATCGGAATTGGCGTTGCATCTAACTGATAATCCGTTGGTGCTGTCGTTTCAACCAGCGTATAGTTTCCAAGTGGTAAATTCGGAATATCCAGTTTCCCTTGAATATTCGTTGTCAACCCAGTCTGCACTGTTGCACCCGCACTATTTAGTAACTTAAACACCGCGCCAGCTAGCGGAACATGTGTGACACTGTCCTCTTTCGTCAGCGAAATCGTACCTGGAATAAGTGAATCATAGGCACTTACCGCAACCGCCGTCGTCTGTTTCGCAGCAATCGTAAAAGTAACAGGCGTCGAGTTCAACTGATAACCCGTTGGTGGTGTCACCTCAACAAAGGAATAGTTGCCAGCCTGTAGGTTTGTCACTTTAATTTTTCCAGTCGCATCTGTTGTCAAATTGTCCTGCACCACAACATTGCCTTTTTTCAACTGATAAACCGCACCAGCCAAGGCTGTCGTAGTACTTGTTTGGTATTTCGTCAGCGTCACTTCTCCAACAAAAAGACTATTTTTAACCGTCACCGCTTTTGTTGGCGTCGCGATATTTACTGCCATTCCCGTTTCAAGCGAATCAGAAATAACATATCCATTAGGCGCAACACTTTCTTTAATAATATAGTTCCCGTACCGCAAAGCTCCGAAAACAACTTGACCATTACTATCCGAAACACCCGAACGTAAAACCACTGTTCCCGTTGAGTCGTAAAGCGCTAAACTTGCACCAGCAAGTGGCGTCGTTCCAATGTCTGTCTTCGTTACTGTAATCGTACCACGAACACCGGTCCCACTACCGCCGCCATCCGTCACTTTTACAACGACATTCGATACCGTCTGCACTTGCTCCGTCGTGATGTTAGCTCCAGCAAGTTTTATCGTATTACTTACCGTTTCTTGATTATTCGCATCGATAAAAGAGCTATACTTCAAAATATAAGCTGACGTAATCGTATTGGCAAACGTAATTTTAAAAGTCTGCGCTCCTGTCGTGTTATTTGTCGTAATATCCAGCCTATAGTCCTGTCCTTGAACGAGTTCTGCCCCTTGCGTCAACGTTCCATTCACAGCCACAACTGTTTTGTATAGATGAAACGAAGCAGGAATCAACACTTGATTGCTCGTCGGCGTGTCTAAAATAGTTGCATTCGAAACAGTAGACTGCCCTGGATTAATCGTAGCCGTCCAATCAATATTCGCCCCATTTTGCGTCCCCGTTTTGCCAACATAAGTCCCACCGCTCGGAATATTCACATTGCCAGTCCAAGAACCAAAATTTTGTGCTCCATCTTTTAGTGTTGCGGTATTCGTATACGTACCAACAATCAGCTTATCTGCCAAACTTGTTTTATACGTAATATAATACGCCGTCTGAATGCTATGCTTGAAATGAACCGTAATAACACCGCCAGTCATATCCAACGTATATTCACTACTCGGCACAAGACCACCGTCCGTATAACTATTCTGTCCCGTACCAAGCGTCATCTTATGCACTTCAATTGTATTTGGCAACAACGTCTGATTTGGCGTCACCGTATCCGTAAAAATCGGATCATCCACAGGCAGCAAATTGTAGTTCATGCCAACCGTCCACGTTATCTCCTTCTTCTGTGCATCATAAGTTCCTGACTTAAAGCCATTGTTCTTCGTATAATCACCCGGATTCACGTTGACAACGACCGAACTCGTCTCATCCCCATTTATTTCCACCCAAGCAATCGAGGCCACATTTTCAAAGTTATTCGGTGCCGTCACCTCCGAATAGTTAAACGATGTACTGTAAGTTAGCCTCAGCGTATGCGTCATGTTCGTCTCATAATTACCAATTAAATCAATCGTAAACCCTTTACCATCCGCATATTCTGTTAAAATATAGTCCACACCCGGAACTAAAACACTGTTTGCATTATTCAAATCTATCAACCTAACCGTACTCGGAATCAAGGTCAACCCATCCGAAGTAAAACGGTCCTTAATAAAGACATGATTCATAATATAGTTATTGTTATTAATCACTTGTTGCCATTGCATAACCTTCGTACTATAGTTTGTATTCGTCACCGTTTTGCTAATATTTCCTTGCGTTACATTCCTCGTTGAACTTGTAGATGTCGTTGTCGAACCATTTGGCGTTGTCACTGAATTAACAACACTAAGATTCGCCGTAATTAGGCTCGTCGGTGTCGTATCATACGTAATTACATACGCCCCGGTAATCGCCTGATTAAACTGTAAATTGAAACCATTTTGTGTCGGAGTCGATGTCGGTGTTACCGTATAGGCACTAGCTGGCACCGTACTTCCAACCGTTGCTACCCCAGCCCCGTCAATGCTCACATTTTTAACAACGATAGAACCGGGAACCAATCCATACGAATTCGTAAATAAATCGCGAATAATCGCATTAGGTTGCGTGATAGACGCCGTATCATAATTATAATTAATCGTCCAAGAAATTTTCTGGGTCTTGGAATCATACGTACTTGACTTATTCAAGCGCTTCCCACGATTAATCGGCACTGTAGAAGAAGCACTGACCGCCGCATTATTCGTACTTGTTAAAGTTGCCGTATTCGTAAAAGAAGTTTTCGTCAAATCCGTAATTGTCGTTGTGTATCTCACCTCATAAGCCTTAATACTGCTATCCGCAAAATCAATCTCCAATGTATTATTGGCATTAGTCACAATTGTATATTCTGACGGATCAGCCAGTGCTCCGAGCGAGTTCGTCCCGTTCGTAAAAACATTCAACTTATAAACTTGAATCGAAGTTGGCTCCAATGAAAGTCCTGCTTGAATCGGATCTTTCAAAATACTCTTTTTCAATAATTTCTGATTCCCATTCACTTGCACCCGCCAGTTAATCGAAGTCGGATTATATGTGGCATTCGCCGTTCCAGCTTTCGTAATACTTGACCCACCACTCGGCACGAAATTCAACGTAAAAGTAGCACCTTCATCTACAGGGAAAGTAACCGTTTTCGTCGTAATCCCGATAATTTGCTGTTGGTCAAAATACGTATTAAAATGCACTTCTCCTTGCACATTCGATGACGTCTCCGCATTTTCATTAAATGTCAAAACAACTGTGTGATCCGGCTTAGCAACAAATGTTCCATAATCTCCAAGCGTCCCTGTAATCGGGCTATTAATCGCAAAAAGCGTTGGAATCGTAAATGTATAAGTATCCCCATTCCTCACGTTTAAAGAATCTGGCAGTGCCCAATTAACTTGAATCCTCGCCTGTGAATCAATTGTTGGTCGGTTTTCATCCGTAAATGGATTTCCACTCAAATCCGTTAAAACAACACCTGTCAAAATATTGGATTGAATAGCTGTCCCCTCAACAGAAGCTATCGATGCATTGGATTTAGATTTGGCTGTTACATCCTTCTCTGTTCCCTTTTCAGGCTCTTTCTTAGTATCCTCTGCCGGCTCTTTTGTAACCTCAGTCCCTTTCGTTTCATCTTGTAAAAGTGGAATTTGAATCGCTACTAATTGTGTACCTAAATCAAAAGAAAGCGGTAATAGCTTCTCTTTTGTGTCACTTTTTAATGTAGCATGTAGCACAACTTCCCCTTTCTGATCTGTTGTAAAATCCTTTGCATTATCATTAAATTTCAGATGTAGTTTATGCGTGGCATTATCGGCTGTAATGGTACCGTATGTCTTACCATCAATCTGGAAATCCTCACTCAAGTCCTTTTCCAGAATAACACCTTCTGGAATCGTCAAATAAACCTCCTTGCCAGCCAAATTATCCCCACTAACAAGCGACCAGCCGTATCGAATATCCACTTTGCTCTTTTCCAACTGTAATGGTTTTGAATCCGCCGTGATTACCTTTCCATTCTCATCGCCAATAATAACGCTCGTAAAAAAGTCCTTTTCTACAGATTCCAAACTTTTAGATTGAGCTGGAATCGCCGTCAAAACCGTGAACGCTACCAACATGAAAGCAAGTACCGATGCAAGTGTCCTTTTCATCATTTTATCCCCCTCTTTATCTAACAAAAACACAGCTACCATTCTCAGAGGAAAGCAGAACTAGCCCTCTATCGGATCACATTTATGTATTGAAGTAAGCATAACTTTTGTTAGTAAAATTACCTAATAAGCATCTTTTTTCACAAAAAGTTACTCTAGAGTTACTAAATACCACTATATACTATTTCAAAACACATATTTCACTTTTATATGGTAAATGTATCTATATTTTAACGAAAAAATGTTTACAAAACGCATGAAATAAGACATAAATAAGATTATTCCCGTTTTTAAAAATATTTTTCAATAAAGTCAATAAGCCTTTTAATTTATATTTATTTTCCATTTTAAGCAAAAAAAGAGCAGGGATTAACATAAAAAATCCCTGCTCTTTTCTACTAATCATTCATTTTTTGAGAACTGAGCATCATGCAAATTGCGGTACGCGCCTTTTTTCGCAATCAACTCCTCATGAGTTCCTTGCTCTGCAATACCCGACTCATTTACAACAATAATCCGATCTGCATGTTTAATCGTTGCCAAGCGATGCGCGATAATCAATGTCGTTCTGCCTTTTGCCAGTTCATCTAACGACTGCTGTATAACAAGTTCCGTCTCTGTATCAAGCGCTGATGTTGCCTCATCTAAAATCAAAATTGGTGGGTTTTTCAAGAACATCCGTGCAATCGCAAGTCGCTGCTTCTGACCACCAGAAAGCTTCACACCACGCTCACCGATAATCGTATCCAGCCCATTTGACATCTCATCTACAACCTTTTCTAAATGCGCTAACTTCACCACATACAAAATCTCCTCGTCCGTTGCATCTAATTTTCCATATGCGATGTTCTCCCGAATTGATCCCGAAAACAAGAACACATCTTGCTGTACAACACCGATTTGCGCCCTTAACGAAGCAAGCGTCATCGATTGAATATCCATCCCATCAATCAAAATCGCACCGTCTGTCACATCATAAAAACGCGGCAACAAGTTACAAATTGTTGTTTTCCCAGCCCCAGAAGGTCCAACAAATGCAACCGTCTCGCCCGCCTTCACCTCTAACTCAATCCCATTCAGCACTGTTTTTCCAGAATCATATTGGAATGACACATGTTTATATTGGATATCGCCATGCAAGTGCTCGACATTTGTTGCATCTACACGATCCACAATCGTCGGCTCTGTATCAATCACATCGATAAATCGCTTAAATCCAGCAATCCCTTTCGGATAACTCTCAATCACCGCATTAAACTTCTCAATCGGTCGCATAAACACATTCGTCAGCAAAATAAAACTTACAAATTGCCCATACGAAATCTCATCATTAATCACAAAATATGACCCAAAAAAAAGCGCAAATAACGTAATCAGTCTCATCAAAAAGTAGTTAAATGAGAAACTAAATCCCATAACCTTATAAAACATCAATTTCGACCTACGATACGTCTCGTTCAATAAACCAAAACGTTCCCGTTCAAAGCCTTCATTAGCAAACGCCTGAACCACTCGCACACCACTAATCGCATTCTCAACACCTGCATTAAAACTACCTAAATCCTTAAAAATTTGCGTATTGACACCCGTCATTTTTTTATTGAACGCAATAATCAACACACCCAAAATCGGTACAAGTATAATTGTCATCACCGCAAGTTTCACGTTAATCGTCATCATCAATAAAAACGCCCCAACAAGCGACATAATCGAAATAAAAATATCCTCTGGTCCATGATGCGCCACTTCGCCAATTTCAAACAAATCCGTCGTCATCCGCGACATCAATTTCCCCGTTTTTTGATTATCATAATACTCAAATGGTTGCTTCTGCAAATGTGCAAACAAATCCCGCCGCATATCCGTCTCGATATTAAGCCCCAACATATGTCCCCAATACGTCACAATATACTGCATGAACATATTTAAAAAATAAAAAAACAACAATGCCAAAGCCGCTGTGACAATCAAACCCCAGTCCTTATTTGGCAACAATTTATCAATTACTTGATTCACTGCCACTGGAAACGCTAACTCCAGAAGCGCCGCAATTACCGCACAACCAAAATCAACTATAAATAAAAGCTTATAAGGCCTGTAATAACCAAAAAAACGTCTCAACAAAGTAAATCTCCCCCTTCACAGAAATTCTATTATATCAAAAAAATCGGAATCCGCCTAGATGATAACGATTCTCAACGAAAAAAAGTTCCCATTTTCATGAGAACTCATCCTTGTTCACTTATTTCCACCCAATTGCCGATTTTTTCGCCGCCCGAAAGGAATCATCGCAATCGCGCCAAAAATTGTACAACTATAATACGTAATCAAACGCCATAATATCAAACCAATCACCAATTTATCCGGACTAAGCACCATACCGAAAAATGATGTGAAACTATACTCCGCACCACCACTGCCACCAGGTGTCGGAATCGATGACGATAGCTTCATCACAAACGCATGATATGTCATCACCGTCAACAAGCCAACATCTGTCACGCCCATGCTCAATAAAACAAAATAGGGAATACTCAAATAAAACAACAATTGTAAAACCGTATATGCTGTGCATTCCCAAATCAGACGTTTATCCCCGCTAAAACGCAAGCTCTCCTCATGAAATGAAGCAATCTTACTGTCCGCATTTTCACGAATCCCTTCACGCTTTTCCTTTTTAACGAATAAAAGTGCAGGCTTCAAAAGAATATGCACAATCACAGACGCCACTCGTTCACTTTTTGCCACTATAATCAATCCTATAATAACAACCAAATTAATAACAAAGCCAATTAGAATCAAATATTTAATCTCGAACGTCGTATGCCCCAATAATGGAAAACCAACAATCAGAAAGAAAATAAACGTTGCGACAATCATCGCCTGATAAATAATAAACTTAATCAGTAAAACCGAGCTCGCCAATCCAATATCAATTTTCCGCCGTGTCAATAAATAGAGCTGTGCCGGCTGCCCACCACTCGCAAACGGCGTCACCGAATTAAAGAATTGGCCAATCATCGTGATTCGAAATGACGTCCTGAGCTTCAATGTCGAATCAGCCTGCTTTGCAAAACGATGCAACACAAGCGATTCCAACCACCAGTATAAAAACATCGCCAAACAAGCTATTCCAATGTAAATCAAATTCACATGCCTCAGTACATCAATAACCGTACTCCACTTCACATCTTTAAATTGGAAATAAATGAACCCAACGCTAATCGCAACGACTAGCAAAATACTCATTACATGCCGGCTCGTACTTTTGCTCATCAACCTCTATCCTTTCAAAAGCCCATCATAAAATTCCTGCCATAATCCTGTTAGCCTGGCTTCTGAATAATACGTCGCACCTTTTTTAGCACCCTCTTTAGCCACTTCTAAATACGCACCATCTGTTGCCATCCGTTCTAACTGCGCCTTAAAACCAGCTACATCAGAGGCCTCGATATAATTACCCGCGAGAATTCCCTCGTAAAGCTCCAAATCACGAAGTAAAACCGAAAGTCCGCTACTCATACCTTCCAAAATCGCCATCGGGAACAGCTCATTAAACGACGGCAAGAATAGTACATCGGCCATATTATAATAAGTATTCATATCCTCACGCTCAACGATTCCAGGAAACTGCACATTCGCAGGCGGATGATCATAAATCTCTTTCAACTCTTTATAACCGGCTGTAATTTTCCCGAACGAAAAACCACCAGCCCAAATAAACTGCATCTCCGGCAACTGTTTCGCAACTTCAATAAAATCAAGTACACCTTTACGATGCTGCACTTGCCCAACTCCAATCGCCACAAACGCATCTGGCGCGATACCATGTTGCTCACGCAGACTCACTTTTTCATCTGTTGCCATTGGATAAAATGTATTCGCAGACACAAAATTCGGAATGTACTTAATCTTCTCCTCTGGTATACCATATGCGATTAACTGCGGTATAAACGACGGATTTACCACGACAAGCACGTCCATTCGCTTATAAAAAAGAATCACATACGTATAAAAAATTTTTTTCGCAATCCAAGGTAACTTCAAACTCTCATCCAATGTCTCCGGCAAAAAATGCACGTAGCCAACCATCACACCACGCCTTTTTTTCGCAAACGTTGATAAAAAGAATGGAAAATCAATCGTATGATAGTGGGTTATCTCAGATTTACGATATGTATTAATAGCCACGTCGTACTTATCCGCATGATGCGTCGTCATTAAATTAATTAATTCTCGGTAAGCAGAAGCTACCCCCTGTCCTTTTACCTTTTCCGCAGAGGATAGCATCGTAATTCTATTCATGATATTTTCTCACTTTCTTCTCTCGTTTTTGCAGAACCGCCGCCGGAATACTTAAAACATAATTGTTAACCGTGTACTGATCAAGTGGTTCATATGTCCTTTCTCCATCTACCCAGCCATAATTCTCGCATATTTCCATATACAGTTGCTCTACATTCGCACCAAATCGTTCCGCCGAAAAACTACCGATGTGTTGTAACGCTTGAGCCACCAATCGATTCGCTACCTCAGGCTGTTGTAACATATCACATATCACCCCAGGTAACTCCCAATCAGCTCTAAAACTACGACCTGTTTTCCGATTCAAAATCAGGTTTTCGTTACTCCGATCTGCTTTTGCAATCACCGGAATGCCAGAAGCCATCGCCTCAATATACGTCATACCTTGCGTTTCAGATGTCGACGCACTTACAAATACATCTCCTAGTTGATAAAAACGACCAATTGTTTCCCAATCACGTTCACCTGCAAAGATAACCGATTTAGAAACACCTTCTGTAAACGCCAGCTCCTCAAGCTCCGCACGCGCTGGGCCATCGCCAACGATTAACAATTTTGCATTGGGAACCTCTTCTAAAACACTAGGAAAAGCTCTCACAATAATATCGATACCCTTTTCTTGCGCTACACGTCCGACCGAAACAACAACCTTATCTTCTGGTGAAAGACCAAGTTCAGTCTTTGTCGCTGCTAAATCATCCTTATCAAACCGGTCTGGTCGAAACGACTTAAATTCAGTGCCAGTCGGTATTATCCGAATATGGTTGTTAACACCATAGCGTCTCAGCGACAATTGCACCTTCTCAGTTGGCACAATAACTGTATCCATCGACTCACAAAAAGCACGGCTCAATTTCTGTACAACGCCCTGCCCAATTAGTTTTCCTTTGCCAATATAATGTAAGTAATCCTCATACATCGTGTGATACGTATGCAAAACAGGAAGATCAAATTTCTTTGCCATCTTTTTCCCGATTAGTCCCATTGAAAATTCCGTATGGGTGTGGATAACATCAATTTCTAAGCGTTTAATTAAACGGGCCACCTTTTGTGTTCCCGCCATTGCAATCCGGCGCTCAGGAAAAAACACAAACGGAATACTCGAAAAACGGAATACTTTTCCTTGTTCCGCAACCAAGTCAGCCTGTGGGTCTGAAGTTGTAAATATATATACATTGTGTCCTCGTTTGGTTAACTCTTTTTCCATTGTCTTAATTGATGTCGCTACACCGCTAATCTGCGGAAAAAAAGTATCTGTAAAAATTCCTATGTTCACTGTTTTCGCCTTCCCTCCACACCATGATACAATACCATCGTGCCATTACCCGAGCTTGTTTTTCCAGCCTATTGTCGCTATTAAAAGCGCGTTCTGATACTTATCACAACATACTGGATTCTCTCGTCCATCCTTATTATAACAAAATTCTAGCCAAAAAATCATTTTATTTTTCTATCATGTCGGTACATTTGGCAACTTATATTTACATTATGCAACATTGTTGCATAAATTACCTAGGCCTGTGGTTTGATTTTTTCTAATACCTGCGCCTTTTTTTACGAAAAAATGACTTTTTCAAGAATCTCGATTTTGGGATCTAAGGACATCGCAACAGGACATGATTTTTTAACGAGATGCAGCGCTTTTTCTGCTTTTTCTCGGTTTTCAGGCGCAACTTTTAACGTAAATGTTACTTCGATTTTCTTCAAAACACGAACAGCAGCTTCCTGGTCCTGCTCAAAATCGGCATGGATATTCTCAATCGTGTAATCTATCCGCTTTTTTTCTAAAATGGCATCATACACATAACCGCTACATGCTGCTACGGAAGCAACAGTTGCTTGTGTTGGCGAAAACCCTGTATCACGATTTAACTGCCAATTTCCGTTCTCATGTACCACATCGAATCCGTTCGTACCTCTTACTATATCCATATCCTAATTCCTCCTAATAAACTTCATAATTCTGACCTGTTTGGCCTCCAAGAATGCTTTTCACGAATGCTTGCGCTACCTTTTCAGCAGGCACTGGGTTAAAACCAACAAAAAAGGCTGCATATTTATCCCAAGACTCTTGCAATACATTAGGGCTCACGCTATTAATCCTAATCGAACGCGGCATTTCAATTGCAGCTGATTTAACAAAAGCGCGAATTCCTCCGTTAACCATTGCCGCAGAGGCACCTTGTTTGATTGGATCATCCATCATAATGCCCGTGACAAGCGTAAAACTACCACCATCGTTCAGATGCTCCAATCCTAACAAGACTAAATTCATCTGTCCTTTTAACTTACCTTCAATGGATTGCTCGTTGTTTTCTGGTGTCATCGTCGCAAGCGGCCCGAAGTATGCCGAGCCCGCCGCGACGACTAGCGCATCGATTTTCCCGACCTGCTCATACATCGCTTGAATACTCGTAACTGACGTCATATCTATCACAACATCTGATCCCTTACGACTCGCCGTAATAACCGTGTGTTTCTCCTGCTCCAATTTCGAGACAATCGCTTTTCCAATCGTTCCCGTTGCACCAACTACTAATACCCTCATTTATTATTCCTCCTAGAACTAATTCATATCCCGTCGCAGCGTCTTTGTGTTAGCGACAAAAAGAGATACTAAAAGTACAAGAATCGCACCAGACAATAGCAACGTCGCCAGCGCACTTTCATGATCGATAATAATATAGCGAACGATTGCTGTAATACCAATATAAATAAAATAACGTAGTGGAAAATGGTATTCCATCTCAAAATATTTAATAATCAAGGCTAAAAACTCAAAATAAAGGAAGAATACCAAAATCTCTTCGGTAATCTGATAAAAGCTCTCGGAAGTATCGTAAAAAATACTATGGAATATTTCCCAAATTTCTTTAAACATCGCAATACCAAGTATGACTGCGACTAGGATTAATGCGAGATTTAGCGCAGCTCGCAATAACCGTGGTGTTTTATCTGACCATTTTTTTATAGATTCTATCATCTGATTACCAACTCCTCCCGTTTGCTTATCTATTGTACCAGATTTTTCCCTAAAATTCATTCGCTTACTTGTTATTCGTTTCAACTTTTTGAATAAAGGTTTCGAATAAAGCACACATTTCGTTGTCTTGCTTCACCATAATTTCAGGGTGCCACTGAACACCTACGACGAATAAATCTCCTTCGCGTTCCAAAGCCTCTATTACGCCATCCGATGCCCAAGCTGTTGCATGAAATTCAGCTGCCACAGTTTTGATTACTTGATGATGCAATGAATTCACCATTGTCTTCTCGCCAAAAATCGCGCGTAACTCGGAATTTTCTTTTGTCACGACGGAGTGAATTGGAAAACCTGGATCTGTATGTTGTAAATGCTGGCGCTCAATTCCTGGTGCATAACTAATATCTTGATAAAGTGAACCACCAAAAGCAACATTCATCAGCTGAACACCGCGACAGATTGCTAAAACAGGTTTATTTTGAGCTAGCGTTTCTTTCAATAATTCCATTTCGTATAAATCACGATCTGGTAACGTTCCACTAAGTAATGCTAGCGGTTCTTCTCCGTATAGGAATGGCGAAATATCATCCCCACCAGTAAGTACCAAGCCATCAATATGTTCCACGATTTCTTTCGCGTAACCTGTTTCTGTCACCGGTAAAATAATTGGTGCACCTCCCGCTTTTGCAACGGCCTTAACATACGTATCATTCACTGTAGCACGATCCTCAAATATATTTTGTGGAAACTCCATACTACGACGTGTTCCCGAAATTCCGATAATAACTGTCATTTTCAATCGCATCCTCTCAAAGCTTACTTTCTACTATAGTACATAACCGTTTTTCAAAATTCGAATCATCTGCCTTGCGAAATAAACTTTTGTTATCTATAATTAACTATACCAATTAATATTATCTGGCTTTTATAAAGGGAGGAATTATATTTATGCAAACAGACCAATTTAAATATTTACGTTTGTTATCCCGTAACTATCCTACCATCGCAAGTACCGCCACAGAAATTATTAATTTAGAAGCAATTCTTAATCTACCAAAAGGAACAGAACATTTTTTAAGCGATTTACACGGAGAATATGAGGCTTTTGAACAAGTTATTCGTAACGGCTCCGGTGTCGTCAAACGTAAAATTCACGATGTATTCGGCAATCGGCTGACGGAGGCCGAAATTAACAGTTTGGCGACTTTAATCTACTATCCAGAACAGAAGCTGGATTTGATTTCAGAAACAACAGAAAATCTGGATTTGTGGTATCGCAATACGCTTTTTCAATTGATTGAGCTCTGCATTCACGTCTCTTCTAAGTATACTCGTTCCAAGGTCCGCAAAGCAATGCCCGCTGACTTTGAATATATTTTACAAGAATTACTGCATGAAAATCAGCTCGTGATGGACAAGTCACTTTATTATGACGAAATTATCACAAGTATTATTTCACTTGAGCGCGCGTCTGAGTTCATTGGTGCACTATCGCGACTGATTCAGCGTCTCGTAGTAGATCATTTACATATCGTTGGCGACGTCTATGATCGCGGACCTTACCCAGATAAAATTATGGACTCTTTGATGGATTACCATTCCCTTGATTTTCAGTGGGGCAATCATGACATGCTCTGGATGGGCGCTGCGAGTGGTTCACGTGTTTGTTTGGCCAACGTGTTGCGGATTTCCAGCCGTTACCTTAATCTCGATATTATTGAAGACAGCTACGGCATCTCGATTCGCCCATTAGCCATTTTTGCCGAATTGAATTATGGTGATGATCCATGCACAGCCTTCCTGCCACAGAAAACTGCAATTACTGAGCAAAGTACCACCGAGATTAACCAGATTGCACGGATGCATAAAGCAATTGCAGTGATTCAGTTCAAACTTGAAGGCGAAATCATAGAACGCCATCCAGAATTCGAAATGGAGCATCGTTTACTGCTTAATATGATTGATTACGATGCCGGAACCGTAAATATCAAAGGCAAAACCTATCCACTAATAGATCGCCATTTTCCGACGATTGATCCTGCTGATCCATACGCACTAACGCCAGAAGAACACGAGTTAATTGATAAACTCACATACTCATTTAAAAATTGCGAAAAACTACAACGTCATGTCTCCTTTCTATACGCCAAAGGAAGCATGGTTCTGACGTATAATAGCAACTTACTCTATCACGGTTGCATCCCACTGAACGAAGATGGCACTTTTATGACAATGACATTAAAAGGAGAAAAATACGCTGGCCGGGCTTTGCTAGAACAGTTTGAACAAATCGCACGTGAAGGCTATTTCCGAACAAGTGGAACTCCTGAAAAGAAATATGCACTTGATATCGTTTGGTATCTATGGACCGGTGCCGCCTCCTCCTTATTCGGAAAAAGTGAGATGACGACATTCGAGCGTTACTTTGTAGCAAATAAAGAAACGCACGTTGAGAAGAAAAACGCCTATTACAAACTACGAAATGAAGAAAAAATATGCCATCAGATTCTGGCCGAATTTGATTTAGATCCTAGCGGTCACATTATTAACGGTCACACACCGGTTAAAGAAGGCAAAGGCGAGAGCCCTATTAAGGCTGGTGGTAAAATGCTAGTCATCGATGGTGGCTTTTCACCTGCCTATTAAAAAACGACAGGTCTTGCAGGCTATACGCTTCTTTACAACTCATTCGGCCTCCAGCTCGTATCTCATCAACCATTTACATCGACCGAGGACGCGATTAAGCAAGAAACCGACATCCTCTCCACACGCCAAGTTATTGAAACTGAAACCAAGCGGAGACTCGTTCGCGATACAGATATAGGAAAAGACTTGCTCCAACAAGTTGATGAATTAAAATGCTTATTGAGAGCCTACCGAGAAGGTTTAATCAAAGAACAGCATAACTAACTATGAAAAATCAGATATCCTAATTCGATTGGGATTCTGATTTTTTATAGGAAATAAATTTTAATAATTCTAAAAACATATTGTTTTTTCTAGCAAAAACGTTCATAATAGATAGATAATATGGTCTAGGCATTTTATCAATCGCATTAACAGAATACTTAGCCAAATGAATTAAATCAGGAGTGTGAAAAATGAAAGTTATTAAATTCGGCGGAAGTTCGCTGGCTTCGGCTACGCAGCTACAAAAAGTATACAAAATCGTGGTAGATGATTCAAAGCGAAAGTTCGTTGTAGTATCAGCTCCTGGTAAACGTTTTGCAGATGATGTAAAGGTCACGGATTTATTAATTGACTGTGGAGCAAAGCATCTTTTAGGGGAGAAAGCTGTAGATTTGGAGCAAGAAGTCTTATCACGTTATGCATCGATTGCCGAGGAACTTGGCCTTGGAAACGAGATTATGACGAGAATTACAAGAGATTTCAAAGAACTTCTCGCCTCAGATAAAACCAATCCTGACCGCTATATGGATCGGATTAAAGCAAGTGGTGAGGACAATAATGCCAAACTAATTGCTGCGTTTTTCCGAAGTCAAGGAACCGAAGCGCACTATGTCAATCCAAAAGATGCGGGGTTGTTTGTCACAGATGAGCCTGGAAATGCTCAGGTTCTGCCAGAGAGCTATGATAATTTGTATAAACTATTGGATCGTGATGGAATTGTTGTTTTTCCGGGGTTCTTTGGGTATACGAAAGACGGTGAAATCAGTACGTTCTCGCGTAGTGGTTCGGATATTACTGGGGCGATTGTGGCAAATGGTGTGAAAGCGGAAGTTTATGAGAACTTCACAGATGTGGATGCTGTGTACGCAGTAAATCCCTCCATTGTGCATAAACCGAATGCAATTGTAGAGCTGACTTACCGCGAGATGCGTGAACTGTCCTATGCTGGTTTTTCAGTGTTTCATGATGAAGCGCTTGTGCCAGCCTTTCAAGCGGGAATTCCTGTACAAATTAAAAATACGAATCGGCCCGAGCTTCCAGGGACACGTGTCATTCATCATCGGGAAAACACAAATGGCCCAGTCGTTGGGATTGCAAGCGATGGCGGTTTTTGTAGCATTTATATTACTAAGTACTTAATGAATCGCGAGGTCGGATTTGGCCGTAAAGTATTGGAAATTTTAGAAGATGTTGGCTTAACCTATGAGCACATGCCTTCTGGGATTGATGATTTGACGATTATTTTGCGAGAAAATCAGATGGACCATCAGACAGAGACCACTGTTTTAGACCGCTTGAAAAACGAACTTTCATCTGATGAAGTCATTATCGAACACGGGATTGCGCTTGTGATGGTCGTTGGTGAAGCGATGAAACACAATGTCGGAACAACAGCGCGAGCTTCAAAAGCACTATCTGAAGCTAAAATTAATATCGAGATGATAAACCAAGGATCTTCGGAAGTCAGTATTATGTTCGGCGTAAAGGAAGACCAAGAGAAAAAAGCAGTTCGTGCCTTATATAATGAATTTTTCCACGCAGAATAAGCAATGAGTACGGGACAAAACTCATTTTCATACAAAATAAGCAAGATATCACAAATCCTTTTTTTCGAGTAGGATGTGAATCTTGCTTGACACAAATCGAGCGAAAGCGTTTGTATTCAGGGGATTTTGTGGAAGCCGGAAGCGGAGTGTACGACTGTACATGAGAACCGGAAGTCCGCCAAATTCCTGAATGCGAGCGCTTGTCGCCGGTTTATTTTAGGTTATGTCTCAGACCCATTTTTTTGCGTTCTTTAATAATTAGTCCCTTGCTCCAGCCCAACCAAATCGCATAATAGTGTGACGAATAAACCAGTACAATGGACCACATGAAACTAATAGCGGTACATAAATGAGCATCATTTGCCAGTCAAAAATCGATACGAGCGAAAAGAATTTGCCACCGAATAGGAATAAACAAACAAACGCAGCCATCATTGTTACTATAAGTACTTTTGTTTTGCGTCCAAATGGATGGCCCACACTAATCAATGCGACAAAACACGTTGCTCCTGTCAACATAACATTCATGGTCGATGTTTGCGCAAAGCTTAAACCTAGCATATTTCCAAACCCTAAAATAAGCATGATATATGTGATAACGCAAGTCGCTGCCGGTACAGATGTTTGCAATACTTTATGGAGAAATTGCCCTTTTATACGGGCGTAGTTAGGTTTTAAAGCTAAGAAGAACGACGGAATTCCAACAGTTAGCGCTGAAATTGGGCTCAGCTGAATTGGCTGAAACGGATACGCACCTGCCAGGAAAATGAAAGCGAGCGCAAGTACCGTTGAATACATCGTTTTAATAAGATAAAGCGATGCCACACGTTCAATATTATTCACAACACGTCTGCCTTCACGCATTACATCAATCATCGAATCAAAATTATTTGATAAAAGGACAAAATCAGAAACGCTACGCGCGGCGTCACTACCTTCTGCCATCGCAATACTACAATTCGCCTCTTTTAAAGCAAGTACATCATTCACGCCATCACCAGTCATCGCAACAGTGTGCCCCTGACTTTTATACGTTTGAATCAGATGCTTCTTTTGATGTGGCGTCACCCGTCCAAAAACCGTATAAGCTTCAATAATAGGCATTAAATCTGCTTCAGCAGCAACTTCGCTCATATCAATATATTTATCACCATTCGCAATGCCTGCACGAACAGCAACATTAGAAACCGTCACCGGATTGTCTCCTGAGATTACCTTTATCGCAACTCCTTCCGCAGCGAAAAAGGCAAATGTGTCGGGGGCTTCCTCACGAATATTATCCGCAATCAAGATAAACGCTAGTAACACACATTGTTCCGGCAAAACGCTTTCTGTCAGCGTTTTCTGAGAATGAGCAACCGCCAAAACCCGAAAACCTTGTTGCGCATATTCATCTAACTCTTGTCGATTCTCCGCTGATAAATCTCTAAAAATAAACTCCGGCGCGCCAATTAAAAACGTCCCTTTCTCCGTAAAACTACAACCGCTCCATTTACGCGCGGAAGAAAACGGAATCCGCTTCTCAATTTGCCATTCAGGATTTTCCGTGAAGTGTTTTCCAAGCGCCATACTAGTTGCATTATTATCCGAAAGTGAACCGACAATTGCACCAACACTCGCGTCAATTTGCGAAGATGTCACGCGCGGATGTTTCAACACGATATCTGTAACGTCCAATTTCCCATCCGTAATCGTTCCCGTTTTATCTAAACACAACACATCGACACGTGCCAATGTCTCAATACACGGCATTGATTTCACGAGTACCTTCTGTTTCGCCAAATTAATAACACCAACCGCAAGCGCAATACTTGTCAAAAGTACGAGCCCCTCTGGAATCATTCCAATCATTGCGGCAGCCGTTCCTAATACCGATTCTTTCAGCGGCAATCCTTGAAGATACTTTGAGAAAAATAATGCCAAACCAATTGGAATAATGATAAACGTCAATACTTTTATAATTTTTTTAATAGAGCGAATTAATTCGCTATCTGGACGTTTTTCCTGCTTCACTTCCATCGATATTTTTGAAACAAAGCTATGCTCACCGACTGCCGAAACTTTCACATAGGCCTGACCACTGACAATATAACTTCCTGACATGACGTAATCATCCGTTTGTTTTACAACAGGCTCAGCCTCACCGGTCAATTGAGATTCATCCACCTCCAAGCCATCCGTTTGAAACACCATGCCATCCGCACAAATTTGATCTTCGCGATTCAGCACCATCACATCACCAAGCACAAGATCAGCCTGCTCCAATTCGTGAACAACACCGTCACGCACAACCTTCACTTTCGCTTGCGTCAGAATCGTTAGCTTATCGATATTTCGCTTCGCCCGAATCTCTTGAAAAATTCCCATCGCCGTATTACTAATCGCAACACCCAGAAATAACAGGTTTTGATAGCTCCCAACGAGAATAATGAAGCTTGCGATAACGACATTTATCATATTAAAAAGTGTAAACGTATTGTCTCGAATAATGCCTAGCACACTCCTAGTTAAAGGTTTCAGTGCATGATTGACCTGTCCATGTTTTATACGCTCGGCTACCTCATTTGAAGTTAAGCCTGCTGGGGTTTTTGTTTTATTTTCCATCTCAACAGATCCTTTTCTTTTAGAATAGCAATGCAAAAACGAGTTCTTCGATACATTCATTATGCCGTATTATATCAAAAGAAGATAAAAATACGATGAGATTTTAAAATTTTTTTTGAAGTTCTCTCATTTTTATGACATATTATATATTACCCCTTTTAAACAATTAGCTATCATTAAAAATCATTTTTTTCATTTCTGTCCATTTTCGTGACAAGATTGAATTTCCTAAATGGCGTATTCATGGTTTAATAGTTATAGAGGCAGCGAACGGGCGCCAAAAAAATTAGGAGGAGATACAATGAATACAGATACATTGACGCAAAATGAAACTTTAGATACAAAAATCCAAACTGGGAAGTTCCTTACAACTTTACTTGATTCAGGGATTGCTAATGAGAGAATCGTTTTAAAGAAGAACGACAAAATCGAATTAACTGCAACAAACAACACGCCTTACATCTTTGTCATTGTATCTGGTGTTACTAGTATTTTCTCCAAAATAAATGTAGCGATAGATTTTGCTGGCGAAGGTGACCTACTAGATTACAACGTTTATTCTAGCCAACTATTCGGAAAAGCTTTAACAGATGAAGTTATCGTTTGGAGATTTTCACAGATTGATGTATTTAATCAAATCGCGCAAAATGCAGAACTTCAATTACAGCATTACCACATGTTACAAATAATTCAGCGTCGTTTAGAAAAAAAGCAAATGCAAGCAACATTAGACACGAAAAACATGATTGCTGCTTTTATTCACACGCTAGCTGTTCGTTATAATACACAAACAAACGATCAAGGTATGATTGAATTACCAAGATATTTTTCAAGAAAAATGATTGCTAACTACGCAGGTGTTGGACTTACTACATTGACTACTCACTTACAACAATTAATGGAAGATGGGCGTGTCATCTTTAATAATCGCGTACTTTTAATCGATGCAGAAAACGGGATTTAAAAAATAAGTCGAATAAAAAATCATGCTTAGCACCTTTGCCAAACATGACTTTTTATTCGACTTATTTATCTATTACTACGATATAAGTAACGCTAATTGGACCATGTACACCGACCACGAGTTGCATCTCAATATCACCTGAATTCGATGGGCCAGAAATAAAATTAATGGAAGAACCAATTTCCTGACCACTAGCAATACGCGCATCATAATAATCTGCGGCTTGTGTCGAACGCGGCACAATCTTACTTTTCGGGATGATTGCAATGTAATGTACCGGTAAGAAATGAAGCGTCCGACCTTGTTTTGGACTAGATTCCACAACGACCGATCCGCTCTCAGCAAGGAGAAAATCAGCAAATGCTATCGCAATGTTGGCATCAGCCGCCGTAGCAATGTTTTCCACACGGTTTTCCCGGCCTTCTTTCCAAACCGATACAGCGCATTTATCCCACGCATTATCCGCTAAATTTTGAAGTCCATACTCAGCAAACCGTGGATCATCCGCAATAAGCACCGACTCGTTCCCATAATTGGTAGCGATTTTTTCGATATGTTTTGCAAGCTCCGAAACAGGCGTCTCTACAACATCCGTATGAATCCGAGTACAAGCATCTTTGGCAATCGCAAGCAACTCATCCTGCGTCTTTCCAACCAACGTCTCATTCGCAATCGTATGCACCCGCTCAGGTCGCTCCACACCCGTTCGGCGTCTCTCCCGCCCTAGTTTCTCCGCAACTCCATTCAAAAAGGCTTCCCGATTATCCGTGGTCATTCCGCGGCACCTCCCGCTTCCCGATTTTTATACCACGTGCGGAAATTATCGCGTTCTTTCGGCGGTCTCGGCAAATCACGCACACTTGTCCAGCCTTTAATCAAACCAAATCCACCGTTGATGAAGCCGCCATACTGATACAAGTTTTCCGTCGTAGTAGATGGCTTCGCACCCAGCACGCCAAGTCCGACATGGCCAAATTTGAGTGCCTGCTTAAATAAGAACGGTGACGCTGTAGCTTTGGCAATAAAACGCATTTGCTGATCCACGAAACCATGTCCCATCTTCAACTCATCCGTCATCACCCGGCGATGCTCTACTAACAAGCCGTGGAGTGGAATTTTAACAGGACATGTATCTGTGCAAGCACCGCACAAACTAGACGCATAAGGTAGCTCTCCAAATTGTTCGTAACCCCCAAGCACTGGCGAAAGTACAGCTCCAATTGGGCCTGGATAAATCGATCCATAGCCATGTCCACCAATCGTCCGGTACACTGGACAAACATTCAAACAAGAACCACAGCGAATGCACTGCAATACCGATTGAAACTCTGTACCAAGCGCCTCCGAACGTTTATTATCCAGAATCACCACATGAAAATCATCCGGACCATCCGATTCCTCCGTCAATTTTGGCCCTGAAAAAGTAATATAACTCGTCAAACTTTGCCCAACTGCACTACGTGATAATAAGTTATCCATCACTTCCGCATCTGCCATATTAGGTACAATCCGCTCCATTCCCATCAACACAATCTGCGTATCCGGAATGCTCTCACATAAATCCGCGTTTCCCTCGTTCGTAACCAAATTAACCATGCCACTATTAGCAACCGCAAAATTACAACCAGTAATCCCAACATCTGCATCCAAGAAAAATTCCCGCAACACTTCGCGCGCAAACCGTGCCATGTGCTCTGGCTCATTATCCCCGTCATACCCCAACTTTTCCTTAAAAACCAGCCGAATCTGCTCCCGGTTCTTATGTATATCTGGGAAAACAATATGAGACGGCTCATCCCAATCATCCATCTGCAAAATAAACTCTGCAAGATCGGTCTCCATCACTGAAACTCCGTCCATTTCCAACAACAGACGATCCAAATCAATCTCCGTTGTCACCATCGATTTAGACTTCACAATCTTTTTCGCATTTTTCTGCCTAATCACGTCTTTTACATAATCCGTTGCTTCCTTTTCCGTCGACGCAAAAAATATTTTTCCACCATTCTTAGTCACGTTATCACTGAACTGCTCCAAATAAAAATCGAGATTCTCCAACGTGTGCTGCCGAATTTGCTCGCCAAGATCACGCCACTCTTCCCAGTTTCCCAATTTTTCACGCGACGTTTCTCGTTTTATCCACTGATCATCCTGCGCCTTGGCAACCGCCTTTTGCATAAATGTATCATCTAAGCTCTCCTTCACCCGCGCATCAAAAGTTTTCGTACTCGTTGATAGTCCCATATAAAATCCCCCTTAACCATTCACCCGAACAGGCTTTGTAACGTTACTATTCAATACCTCAGCAATATGCATAATCTTGATTTCTTTCCCCTCACGATTAAACTTGCCACCAATATTCATCAAGCACCCCATATCCGCGCTAATCAAAATCTCGGCATCCGTCGCCACAACATCTGCCATCTTCTCCGCGACCATTTGCTCTGAAATCGCCGGCATCTTCACCGAGAAAGTCCCACCAAATCCACAACAATTCTCCACATGTGGTAATGGTACCATTTCTAATCCACGCACCTCTGCAAGCAAAGCATATGGCGCTTCCTTCTCACCCAAAATTCTCGTCATATGGCACGAGCGATGGTACGTAGCCTTCCCTTCAAGCGTAGCGCCAACATCCACAACACCTAAAACATGATACAAAAACTGCGAAAATTCATATGTTTTTGCACTAAGTTCTCGAGCCGCATCCGCATAATCTGGATCATTCTTAAAAATTTCTGCATATTCGCGTATCATACCAACACACGATCCTGAAGGCCCAACTACATATTCCGAGCCCTTAAATGCCTCCAATTGATTAATTAACGTAGCCCGTGTCTTCTCCATGTAACCGCTATTATAAGTGGGTTGCCCACAACAAACCTGTGATTCTGGAAAATCCGTCTCACATCCCAATCGCTCCAAGCACTCCACCATTGCGATCCCAACATTCGGAAACATCATATCTACAAGACACGTCGAAAAAATACTGACTTTCATTCTATACGCCCCCATTATTTTTATGTATTCTTTCTTCTCTCAGTAAATTCTATCATAAATTTCACTGAAAAACGAATACAAACCACTCATTACCGAGGTTTTCGCTTGGTTTCATCTGTGATTCATCCGATTTGGAGAGAAAAAAACAGCTTCTTTATACAGGCATCCCGTATAAAAAAAGCTGTTTTATCTAATTTCATGAATCGACTAAAAAATTTCATCATGAATCGTATTTTTTAATAGCATTATCACCTAGAAAGCGCTACTATTAAGAAGGGTGAACTAATCAACCAGTAAGGAAATATAATAATTATACAATTGTTGTACAACACTTTTTGCCTGATCGTAAGCACGGTCTTCTAAAGCCATCAAAAGCAGTCCTGTAGCCTCGGCTGTGCACATCGATGACATTAATAAAAATTTCTTACCAAAGATATCATCAAAAGCCGTCAACTGCTTATTAATCGTTTGTAAACTCTTATCTAGAATATCCATATTCGCTTGTTTACATAGCTCAATATAAAACCGCTCACTTGCTTGAATATAAGCCAAATAATCATGTTTTTTGATGCCCATTTTCATTGCTTCCACGTGCATACTTAGTGGTTTCTTTACAATCGGAATATTCGTTTCTTTTAATTTCTGGATGATGTACTCCATATTCAAAAACATAATTTGGAATCGACCAGAATAATAGAATTCTTTGCTATGTGTTTCCTTCACGCTGTACATATCCGTTGCCACTTGATTTAGTAATCCTCTTTGACACAACAATTGCAATGCTTGTTCCGCAATATGGCTCGATACTCCAAACTCAGCGGCCAAATTTTGCACCTCGATTGTGTCACCTATTTTGTAGTCTTGGCAAAGAACAGCTTTCTTAATAGAAGCATAAATTTCATCTGCTACGCGCTCATTGTTTAACATCATAGTTATTACCTGCTTTTTTCGATTTTAGTATCTCTATTCATTTTAAACCATATGGAGCAACTAAAAAAGAGGAGCCTCTCTCAATGTTGACTTTGAAGAGCGCAAAAAATAAGAAGTTTTACAAACCTAGAAAGGATGATGTCAACATGAAAGGTATTTTAGAAAAAGATAAAGAACGCCAACTACTCATTATTAAAGTCCTTTTATCTGACCGCAAAACATGGGATCGCAAAGAAATTTGTAAAATCGTACGCTGTTCCAAAAAAACATTAGCTCGTGATATGAAAAATCTAGAAAGCTCATTGCCAGACAAATGGAAGCTAATCAACACAAATGAAGGCATCCTTTTGGAAAAACCATTTGATGAAAACTTTATTCACCTATTCTCTGCCTTCTTTTCAGAAACTTATTTGTTCCGCATCTGCTATGATATTTACGATGAAAAAGAAATATCGCTTGCCATGTGGTGCCAAGAAAACTTCGTTAGCCCGGCAACAGTATACCGTAAGCTAGCACCAGTCGATCGTTACTTAAAGTCCATTCATCTCCAACTTGAGAACAAGCCACTAAACCTCATAGGTAAAGAATCACAAATCCGCTTCTTGTACTATGATTTATTTTTCAACGCCTATCCTGCTCATGACTTATTTTTCATCGACATTAGCTGGGAGATTATAGATGGCTTTATTGAAGATGTTATGCGAAAATTAGATATATACTTTTCACCAGCGGCAAAAATTCAATATGCCGCTTGGATTGGGCTTTCCCTTACTCGCATCAAGAGAGGTTATCCTATTGACAATCGCAGCAAAAGAACGACTCGGACATGGGAAGCATATAATAAACGCGCAAATCTAGCAGAATGCTTTCGAATATTAGCGGATGCAAGCCATATTCAAATTTCTGAAGCTGAATCTATCTTTATCTTATCCTGCATTTTCTTCTGTTCTAAATCATATAATTCGGAAAAATCCAGAACCACGCGTATTGAGACATGCAAAGAAGTCAATCCAATTACTTACCGACTTGTAGAAACAATTTTCAATATTTTGCCGAAAAATGAATGGGATGCTGATGACTTGATGGTAAGTCTAATCGATATCTTTGCCGTGTTTCATGCCGTGGAAAGTCCGCTTTTCTTAGCACAAGAACGCTTTTTGATTAAAGAAGAACATGTTTTATCCCCTGATTTAGAACAACAGATTGCGACTATTTTTCAAACCTTCTCACAAAATCCGATGTATGCTTACTTGCAGGAAAATTATGATGTATTGATGCACCGAATTGGGATAAGCATTCAGAGCGCGATAGAACGAACTGCACGGCCTGCGATTTTAACAGCGAAAATTTTCTCACAAAACGGTTTTTTATGGGAGGATCTTGTGAGGAAAACGATTCGTTCACGCTATTCCGCGCAACAACTTATCATCGTTGGGAGTGGGCATCCACAAGCTGATTTTATCATTACCGACTTGCCATTACCACATAGCACTATCCCGCAACTCGTCTGGAATACGAATCCAACTTTACGAGATTGGCAAGTGCTAGATACCTATCTAGAAGAACGAACACGCCAAAAAGAAGAACTACTTTAAATTCAAAAAGGAGCTGAATAGCTATATGCTACAAGTAAACAACGTATCCAAACAATTCGGCACAAAAACCGCTGTCGATGATTTACATTTCCAGATTAATGAAAGCGAAATTCTCGGCTTAATCGGCCAAAATGGTGCTGGAAAAACAACTACTTTCCGCCTCATCCTTAATTTTTTACGTCCAAACAGTGGTGAAATTCTCTGGGACAATCGAGAAATAGCAAAAATAAATACAGATATCATCGGTTATTTACCAGAAGAACGCGGTCTTTATCCAAATGTCACCATTGAAGACCAAATCATTTTTTTCGCGGAATTAAAGGGCTGTTCTCGCGCTAAAATCAAGCCAGAAATCGATCTTTGGATGGAACGAGCTGAAATTGTTGGTAAAAAGACCGACCTTGTCAAAACACTCTCTAAAGGAAATCAACAAAAAATCCAACTCATTAGCACAATTATTCACCGTCCAAAACTCGTTATCCTCGACGAACCTTTCAGTGGCCTTGATCCAGTCAATGCCGAAATCCTGAAAAAATTCGTTTTTGACCTAAAAGCAGATGGCGCCACAATTATTTTCTCAAGTCATCGCATGGAAAACGTCGATGAATTGTGCGATTCCCTCGTGATGCTAAAACAAGGAAAAACCGTATTACGTGGAAAATCCGAAGACGTCAAAAACAGCTTTGGACGCAAACGGATTATGCTTGATGCGCCACATCCCACAGAAGCTATCGCAGCCCTAGCTGGTGTTACACAAATTGAGAACCATAAAGGCATTCGAATCGTCCATCTGGAAGAAGAATCTGACGCTTCCACTGTGTTCGATTTTGTTACGAAAGATGGTTTTATTCCAATGTTCAGCTTAGAACCGCCAACACTCGAAGAAATTTTCAAATGGAAAGCAGGTGAAACGAATGAGTAAATTTTGGGTCATTACATCGCAAGTCTACAAACGCCGTGTCAAAACAAAATCATTCTTAGTTTCCCTACTGCTTCCACTACTTATCGGTGCAGCTATCTTTGCACTGCCAAAAATCATCGACTACTTCGGTGGCAGTGATGAACCAACAAAAATCGCCGTCATCTCCGAAAATCCAGCTTTTTCAGCCGCTATCTCCGCAGATAAAGCTAATTTTAAAGTCGATAAAAAAATAGAAACCGAGAAAAATGCAAAAAAATCACTGACAGCCGGTGATATCGAAGGATTCGTGACGATTACATCGCTTGATAATGAAGTGAAAGCCGTCTATACATCCGAAGAAACAGCAGGAAACACTCTCATCGCAGCGCTTCAAAACGATATAACAAGTGTCACGCTCCAACAAAAAATCAAAGAATATAACATTACAGAAAAACAGTTAGCAAGTCTCACCACCCCAGTCCCAGTAACAAATGAATTACTATCTAATGATCAGCTAACGAACAGCCAAAAAGAAGCGATGAGCGCAGCCATTTTGATGCTTACCCTCGTTATTTTTATCTTCGTAATGAGTTATGCAAGCATCGTCGCAGCAGAAATTGCAAATGAAAAAGGCACACGAATCATGGAAATTATTTTATCTAGCGTCTCGTCAACTACCCACTTGATGGCGAAATTGACCGCGATTCTACTTATGCTTCTGACACAAATCGCCTTTTATGGTATCTGTATCGCTATTGTCATGATTGGTGGAAAAAACACCGAGATGATTCAAAACATACTGCACCAGCTGGCTCAATTTCCAACGTACTATCTCATTCTAAATATTTTATTCGTTGTCTTTGGCTTGCTTCTCTATATTTTGCTATCAGCAGTTATTGGCTCTATGGCACCAAATGTTGAAACCGTGTCCCAATTCATGTATCCGATGACAATGCTCGCAATTATTGGCTACTGGGGATCTATCGCAGCCGCTAATGCACCGAATAATATGCTGGTCATCATCGGTTCCTATGTCCCAACTTTCTCGCCGATGATGATGCTTGCCCGAATGGACCTGCTTGCCGTCAACGCGACTGGTATTTTCATTTCACTCGGGATTCTTGTCATAACGAACGCCCTAGCATTTTGGCTAGCAATCCGACTTTACCGTGGCAACGTACTACTATACACGAACGATGGCCTGTTCAAAACTTGGAAAACATCCTTAAAATATGCGAAACGAGACTAGAAAAGAGGTTTTATAATGCTTATCAGAAAATCAACAAAAAACGATGCTGCGGGAATGATAGAGCTCGAGCATCTCGTCTGGACACCAGGAACAACACCAGGAGACACCCATTACGCAACAGAATCCGAATACTTATTAAAAAACCCACCTGAATCAAAAGTAGTTGCTGAAATCGATGGGAAAATTGCCGGTATTCTAGGCTTCCACTCTCCCATCCCACTAAAAAGTAACGAACATGTTTGGATGCTAGATATCGCCGTACATCCCGATTTTCAAAAACATGGCGTCGGTTCTGCACTTATGCAAGAACTATATCGTATTGCCAAAGCAGAAAATAAGAAAAAAATATCCTTACGCGTGCTGTCGACAAACGAAAAAGCAATTCAATTCTATCAGAAACATGGTTTTGAAAAAGAAGGCCATCTCCGCAACGAATTTATTATCGATGGTAACTATGTAGATGATATTTTCATGGCCGTCTTCCTGTAGAATTAGTTACTTTAGATTTATTAAAAAATCTTATTTTACCATTATTGTATATCTAATATATCATTTTACACTATTTATGTTTTAACTTTATAAAAAACGGCTAATGTATAGTATCAAAACGATAGAAGGTGATTGGGTGACAGAATCGCACAGGCTGAAATATAAGCTTATAGGTGAAATGGACAAATTAGCCACACAAGCCAAAGGTCAGTTTAGTAAGTTAACCAATGACGTTGTCGGAGTAGCCCGTATTTAAGAAGGATATTTGAACCGTAGTAAGAAATTCGATTATCCAACGATTATTGTTTGCACAAGTTATTCGTATCTCACTTTTCCCTATTCTCGTTAACGAAAGCGATATTTGTTTTTAATGAATATCGTGCGAGTAATCTATATGTTTTGTCTCACTTTGAGTGCATATAGATGTATGGATAGAGATACCATAACTTTGCTATAGTCGGATATCGTCTGGTGAAGGAAGTTTTTAAGTAACTGGCTAGTCTTGCGAGAGCTTGAGGAAGACCGCCGTAATTGAAGGTCGCGTCAAGAGTTTTACCCACTCGTTTAAGGCAAGGAATGCGGAATCTCGATACGTCGCTCCAACTATATCGACCTCACTTTTTGATATAGCTAGCGAAAAAGTTTCGTATTCAATTATTGAATTCTAGAAATAACATTATGGTAGTCATATCTACTAGTCCAAAGTTGTCTAGTAAATATCTGGATTTTCCATTCAATCTACCGCTTATTTTTAGATATTCTATCGTATTTCGATTTATTTAAACCAGTTACTCAGACAAATTCCGGCACATCACGAGGAAAGAGGATGAATAGGTTATGATGCTTTTATAGCTCATTCCTACTTCATCCTCTTTTTTTATTCTAATTCTACTCGTAAATCGCCGTTTCGCAACCAAGAAGATCGCAATAAGAATGGTCTAGCTATAAGTGCAATCACTGCTGGTATGACAACCGCGACAAGTAAGAAAGCAGCGAATGATAACCAACCATAATTTGCAATCAAGAAAAGTGGTGCAACAAAGGCACATAGTCCGAGCCCCGCAACCTCAGCAGATGCCTGCAAATGAAAGATCAGGACGCCAATTGGGCTTGCAATCACCGCTGAAATAAGTGGCACAATCATCACCGCAGGACGCTTAATAATGTTTGGCGTCTGTAATTTCGGCGTACAAATCAATTGTGCAAAAAATGCTCCCCAATTATTATCTCTAAATCCAAGCACCGCAAAGGATACAAACTGCACCGAGCAGCCAATCAAAGCTGCCGCACTCGCTGTCGGGTCAAGCTGCAGGGCAATTGCTAATGCTGCAGAAGACGCTGGGCTTAAAATCAAAATCGCAAAAATGAGTGAGATTACCATTGATGACAAAATCGGCGAACCGTCCACAAGCGATGTAATCCCGCCACTCACCGATGTCAAAACGGGCGCCATGATTTTAGAAAATAAAAGTCCACTTATCCCCCCTGAAAGCAATGCCGCAGCAGGAATTAAAATCATATCAAAATTTGTCTTCCCAGTTACGCGTTTTCCAACCCAAACCGCAACAATGACAGCCAAGATAGACCCAATCGGCTCACCGCCAATAATCGCAAACCCACCATTTTCTAAAGCTAAGATGGCGCCTCCACCAATAACAGACGCAGCTGCTGCACTAATCACAACAAGTGTATTAGCGCCAAGACATATCGCAATTCCAACGCCTAGCCCAGGAATCAGCAATAATTTACCGACTGCTCCAATTTCTGTTAGCCACGTAAAGCCTGCCATCTGTCCAATCGTTTGTAATAATAAACCCATTCCAAGTGTTACTAAAACCGCATTTGCAATCCCCATTGATGCCTTATAAGAGCGGTCTACAATATAATCCTTCATACTTTATCCCCTTTTCTCACTTAATCCTCTCTATCTTAGCGATAATAGGACTAAAGAGCAAGAAAAGTTTTACTTACTAAACAAAAAAAGAGCTGAAATGAATAAAACAGCTTTAAACACTGTAAAAACGCCCATTATAATAGAAACAAGCGAACTAACGTTCAATATCTAGTTTAGTCTATTAAATATTCATGATATATCAAAAGTCACTTAATCTTTCTTGAATTTTTCTGTATAATGGAGATATTACATATAGAAAGGAGTTTTTTCATGAAACTTATCGGCTTAATTCTGCTTATTTTAGGCATCGTTGGTATTGGCGTATCCTTTAGCATCGTTGGGATCATTGGCTTTATCGTTTGTTTAGCCTCCCTTGTCCTGTTCATACTTGGTATCTTGTTCATGATTCGTTCTAAGAGAAAAAATAAACGCTCCTATTCATATAGATAATATAAAAAGTAGCGATCCGCCAATCGGATCGCTACTTTTTATCGTGCCGTTACTTTTTCAACATTAATTAATTTATCTAAATGCTCTGCTGCCATGCTCGTTCCAAGTGCTACAGATTCGAACGGGGCTGGAGCCAAATGAACCGGCACTAGTATTTGATCATGTAACCAATCCTGTAAACCTTCTAACAACGATCCGCCACCAGTCAACATCAAGCCACTTGCACGGATATTTCCACTCAATTCAGGCGGGCTTGTTTCTAATGTTGATTGAACCACACCTAGAATACGCTTCAAAAACTCATCAATTTCTTCTTGGAACTCAGTCGATGGAACTTTAATCGTAATTGGAAAGCCAGTAACTAAATCGCGTCCCTCAATCTCAATCATCTTCTTTTCGAGCGATGTGTCACAATGTAGTTGCCATTTGACTTGTTCCGCAGTTTCTAAGCCAATTAAAACATTATGCTTATTACGAACCAATTGCGCAATATCACGATCAAGCTCATCTCCTGATTTACGCACCGTTGCACTCGTGACAATACCTCCATACGAAACAAGCGACGTCGATATTTTTCCAGCGCCGATGTCTACAATCACATTAGCAATCGGTTTCTCAAACGGTAATCCAGCGCCTATCGTTGCTGCGAGAGATCCTTCTATAAAATGAAGCGATTTGACACCGAGGGAAAACAAAATGTCTCCAATCGCTTGACGTTCAATATTCGTAGCACCAGGAAGCAGTGAAACAATCAAATCCATTTGTTTAAAACGCTTACCAGTAACCGCAACAACGCGACTTTCCACTTTCTGCATTAATCGTAATGTCATATCAAAGTCAGCAATAATACCGCCTTGTAATGGGCTGAGCACCACAATCGATTCCGGTGTTTTCTCTGCTAGTTCTTTCGCTTCATGGCCAATTTCTAAAACTTTATTTTTCCTCATATCGTATGCTAAAACTGTAGGCTCATGAAAAATCATTTTCTCCATGTCTGAGTAGATACTAATATTAGCCGTGCCAATATCAATACCAATTGTAACTTTCCCCATATTTCTTTTCCCACTTTCCTAAATGTTGATTTTCAGATTCGCCTCATCGTCTATAGCTATCCTCTTCTAGTATATCAGGTCTAAAAAATATAATCCATGACGAAGCCGTGAACTTTTTGAAAAAAGTGTAATAAAAAGAAGCAAAACACACCTATTTAATTAGATATGTTTTGCTGGGTATTTTAATGCATTTTTAGTTAGCTTTTCTTTTACAATTGTTTCAACATCGGCATCCATAGCATCAGCCATCTGAATTGCATAAATGAAAACGTCCGCTAATTCCTCTAAAATTTCCGTACGTTTGGCGCTAACAGCCTCTTTGCTAGTCTTCCATTGAAAGCATTCCAACAGTTCATTAGCCTCAAGTGTGAGCGATAAAGCCAAATCTTTTTGCAAATTGTATTGTCCTTCCCAGCCACGCTCCTCAATAAACTGACGGATAGCTTGCTTTAATTGCTCCATTGTTGCTACCTCCTTTTTTAAAGAGCGTAACATATATTACTACATCAAGCTAATTTTAAATAGGAATCTTTTACTTTCTCAAATAGCTTCGAGTAACTTTCAATCCCAGTTACATCAGCAATTGCTTTTTCAAGTCCTACTGCTGCAACGAGTGCTTGTAACTCAACAGACTCCGTATCATCTGGATCATTAAAACGTAAAGCTGCGGCAATCGCATCAGCAAGTGCTTTCGGCGTTTCGTTAAAGGCCTCAACAAACTGACGTGCTGGCTGAACAAAGCGATCATTTGGTCCTAATTTACGCATTGGTGAGCGACCAACACGCGATACATAATCCGAGATGTAAGGATTTTTGAATCTTTCAATAATTTTGTCAATATATGCTTGATGTTCCTTATGCACAAAATCAAATTTCTTCTCTAGCAAAGCACCTGTCTCCTCGAGTGCGCTACGAACGGCGAATAATACTTTTTCATTATGAATAGCGGCTTCAATGGAATCGATATTTTTCATGTGCCCGATATAAGCAGTAACAGCATGTCCCGTATTAACCGTAAACAATTTTCGCTCAATATATGGGGTTAAGTCAGCCACATACGTGATTCCAGGAACTTCTGGTGGAGCAACTTTAATCGCGCTTTCTTCCACAACCCACTCATAAAATGGCTCCACTAGAACCGTTAGCGGATCATCATGCGTTTGATTAGGAACAATCCGATCAACTGCGGCATTTGGAAATGATATAAATTCATCCGCGTATTTTTTCTCAGCGTCCGTTAATTCAGCGTAAACACTAGCTTGAAGTGACTCAGAGGCACCAATCATATTCTCGCACGCCATCACAATTAGCGGTTTTTGGATTGCTATTCTCGCTTTAATTGCAGCGACTAGCATTTTCGCAATAAACGGCAAAATCGTTGGACCAACCGCTGTCGTCACAAGCTCCGTTTCCAAAATAGCAGCAATCACCTGCTCCGGATTTTTCTGACTATTAATCGCGCTCACATCGGTAATCAAATCCACCTGCTGTGAATCATCGGCTAAAATCACATTATACTGCTTCTTCTCGTTTAGAGCATCTACAATCGTTTCATTCACATCTACAAACGTGACATGATATTTTGCTTCATGTAGCAACTGCCCAATAAATCCACGCCCAATATTCCCAGCACCAAAATGTACTGCAATCATGCGCTTTCGCTCCCCTCAAAGAAATCTATAATCTCTTGCTTCGTCTCAGCTGCAACGATTTGCGCTACATTCTCTTCTTCCGAGCAGACAATCGCGATGCTACTCAGCAAATCCATATGCTCCCCGTCTGCACCGGCAATTCCTATCAAAACTTTCACCTCATTGCCATCAAATGAAACACCATCTGGCACCTGTAAAATAACGATTCCCGAATTTTTAATCATGTCTCTCGAATCATCCGTACCGTGGGGAATCGCTACCATATTCCCAATAAACGTTGTCGTCAAAGCGTCCCGTTCTTTCATCTTCTCAATATAAGGCGTATCCACATATCCCTGATCCACTAGCAGTTGCCCCGCTGCGGTAATCGCCTCTTCCTTCGTACTAAAGGTTTGTTTCAAAGCAATATCCTGACTATTCAATGCTACCATCCTATTTCCTCCTCATATCATATAAAAACTCATTCAATTTCCGAATTATAAAAGCTGTGATTTCAGTACCATTTCCCGATTCCAATAATCGCGTTGTCTCTATGCTCTCAACTGCCATTGCACTAATAAAACTCATCACTTCAAGTCCTTGCGGTGCCAATTTTTCCGGTGCCAGCAAAACAAGTAAAGTTGTCGCCGCTACATTTCCGCCACCCATCGCCGGCACATCGACCGCATCCTGCAACGAAAAAATCTGGAAAACCGGCTGATGTACAAACTCGTTTCGAACATGAAACAAAGCAAGACGCGTCTCGGGAATCCCAAAACCGCTCCATTTTTCCCGTTCTAACAACGAACGCAACAATATCTCCACTTGAATTTCTCGCTCCTGCGCAAACATTGCCATACAAACTGCTCGCAATGTGTCTTCCAAATCGTGCTGTGTATCTTCCATTTTCACAACCTGAAATCCCTTCAAAATCGCCAAAATCGTGTTCATATATTCCTGCTCATTTTCCAACTGATGCACTGCTTCAAGTAAAGTCATTCGTTCTTCTTGCTCTCTGGTCTCCTTCTGGGGCACAAACATTTCCTTTTGCTTCAAAAAAACCTCAATCTTCGAAATTTCTCGATCTGTCAGCATTGGGCTCACCAAGAAATATTCGAAATCAACTTTCCCCAAATCAATCGTTGAAACAATAACATCAAAATGCTGTGTATTACGATGATTCAAGATTTCAAACAACGACACATTTTGCAAATCCTTGAGCTGTGGTAACGCCTGTTTCAAGCGTGTCGCTAGCATCTTAGACGTCCCAATACCGCTCGAACAAACGACTAATCCAGAAAATACCTGATGCTCATTTTTCTGCAACAACGCTGCTCCGAAATGCAGAACCAAATAACCAATTTCCTCATCCGGAACATCCGATTGCTGATAAATCTCACGAAACGCCACACGTACAATTTTGAAAAGTGACGGATAGTCATGCTTTATCGTCTTAATCAAAGGGTTATGAATGCGCATATTTTGATCCAACCTACGCAACGCAGGTCGCAAATGTGCAGTCAATCCGCTGAGCAATGCTTCTTCCTGAAAAGAACTACCAAGCTCTTTCTCCACTTTTGAAATAAGCCGCTTTGCAATCGTTACCGCCTGTACATTCTCGTTCCCAGAGAAGATCCCCGTCTCGTCTTGTGCTTTAGCCCCACGAATATGTGTCGTCACATAAAACGCTTCACCATCTGGCACAACAAACGCTTCCATATCCAAACAAGCAGCTAGTAATTCTTTCGCCACTGTAAATTCTGGAAAATCACGAAAATATGCTTGTTCCGATTTCATCTCTTGCAGATAATTCCCACTGATCATGCGCTCCACTGAAATCGAAATATGCACAATAAGTGTCAAATACGCCTCATCTGTTATTTCATAAGCCAAATCCTTACGCCAAGCTCGAATATTTTCTTCCACTTTTTGAATCAGTGCATGATCAATGACATTCAGTAAGCGCTCATCCGCCAATATTTCCAGCTCATCTTGCTTCTGCCTCTGGAACAATTGGAACAGTGAATTTTTCGAACCCGTCATCGCAATTAAATCACTTAGTAACGCTCGTTTTGTGGCTTCTTCTGCAATCAATTTGACACCATAACCACGTTTTCGCTCAATCTCCGCGCGCCCAATCAATTCTTCTTCTAGCTTTGTCAAATCGCTACTCACCGTTGATATCGTCACATTCAAATCATTTGCCAACACAATCAATTTCACCGGCTCATTTTCTTTCAGTAACGTTTTCAAAATAAAGTGCTGCCGCTCCATTGGTGTAAATTCATTGTAAGAAAGGTCAAGTAGCTGCCATTTGAAATCTTGACGACTAGACTCCGATCCAAACACCGAAATTTTGGCATCTTTACGCTCCAAAGCTAGCTGATATGAACCCAAAACAGCCTCCACTTCCTTCAAATCCCGCCTAATCGTCCGCTCACTAACATCCATATATTCCGCCAAGTCCGCTGTTGCTACCGGTTCATGGCTCATTAAAAGCTGCTCCAATATAAGTCTCGTCCTTGCCGAAATATACATCTAAAAATTCCTCCAGTTATTTCTGGTCAGCCAAATTCTGTACTAATTCATCATATTTATGACTATTCAAGAAATTGTCCACCGAAATATGATAAGCTTTTGGTAGTTTTTCCGTTGCACGAGCCGTTAAATCTTGATGTGTAACGACAATATCGGCATCTTCAGGCAACTGAGCAATTGCGAAATTCACAACCTCAATATCCAACCCAGCCTTTTTCACCTTATTACGCAACACCGATGCTCCCATCGCACTCGATCCCATGCCAGCATCACACGCAAAAATAATTTTTCTCGTTCCAACCGGAATACCATCCGTCGCCAATTCCGCGTCATTCGCACCAACGACCGTACTGGCAAGCGTCGCCTTCTTCCCTTTCATTTTAGCCATCTTTTGCTCCGCTGTTTTTAGTTCCGCATCATCTGTCGCTTTCGACGTTTTCAGCACTACCGCAGACACTGCAAACGAAACAAGTGTCGCAAATAATACGCCACAAATGATACCAAGATAGTCCCCTCGCGGTGTCAAAGCAAGTATCGCAAAAATACTACCAGGAGAAGCCGTTGCAACGAGCCCAACGTTAAACAAATTAAATGTAATAATCCCCGTCATACCACCAGCAATAGCACCGATAATAAGCGCTGGTTTCATCAATACATACGGGAAATAAATCTCGTGAATCCCACCTAAGAACTGAATAATAATCGCACCTGGAGCTGTCTGTCTCGCCGTCCCACTCCCAAAAATAGTGTACGCCAACAAAATTCCCAGACCCGGACCAGGATTCGTTTCCACTAAGAACAGAATCGATTTACCTGTACTAACCGCCTGATCAATTCCAAGCGGCGCCAAAACCCCTTGATTTATTGCGTTATTCAAGAACAATACTTTTCCAGGTTCCACTAAGATACTAACAAGCGGTAACAAATGATTATCAATTAAAAACTGAACTCCTGATGCCATCGCCGTGTTCACTGCTTGAAGCGCAGGCCCGATTGTCTTTAAGGATACAATTGCCAAAATCCCCGCTAAAATACCAGCTGAGAAATTGTTCACCAACATTTCAAAACCAGCTCGAATTTTTCCTTCAATCATTTTATCGAATTTCTTCATTAGCCAAGCCGCAAGCGGGCCTAAAATCATCGCACCCAAGAACATTGGCATCGAAGTACCCACAACTGCACCCATCGTGACAGCCGCACCAACGACTCCACCACGCGTATCATACACTAGTTTACCACCTGTATAGCCAATCAAAAGGGGTAATAAATACTTAATCATCGGATCGACTAATTTGGCAATCTCCTCATTTGGCCACCAACCAGTCGGAATAAATAATGCTGTAATAAGGCCCCATGCAATAAACGCCCCAATATTGGGCATAATCATACCACTTAAAAAACTACCAAAATGCTGAACCTTCACACGAAAGCCAGACTTCGCTTGTTGTTGCTCCATTTCCTGTGTCCTCCTATATTCTTTCCTGATACCCAGCAAAGAATCCCTTTGTTTTCTGCTTCAAAGCGATGCCTCGCCTGCTCCACTAAAGAAAGTGCGCCCTTTCCAAATACTAGCTTCACATATTGGCTTAGCTCTTACATCCATTGTATGATAGCGGTATCAACATAGCAATATAATCAAAATTGGAATTTGTCCTTGCTAGATGGACAAGATTGGAGAAGAGGCTTATGTAACATTCCAGTATCATTACATCGATTGTAGTCGGCTGTGCTATCGCATTATTCAGCTACATGTTAGAGAATCGGGATAATAACAACAAGTAGGCGATATATCTCTAATTCCACGCATAAAAAACCCTAGTTGTAGGCACAACTAGGGTTTTTGGGTGAGCACACGCTCACAGTATTTCCTTGAAGTAATTATAGCACACTCATATCGACCATTCAAGCCTCCTGAGCCACAACTGCTTCCTCAATATGCTCCGGCGGAATAAATCCATTCAACCGTGAAACCTCTTCGCCACCTTTATAAAGCACCAACGTCGGCGTTTGGCGAACATTGCGATCGAAAAAGAAATTCTCCCCGACTTCTTCCAACTTCACTTTCAATACTTTCACCTTATCTGCCATCGATGAATTCTTGAACTCTTGAAAAGAAAGGTCTAACATTTTGCAGTTTGGGCAATTGTCTTTCCAGTAATCCACATACACTAATTCTCCCGCTGCAATGTGTTGTTCGAATTCTTCCATTGATTTAATTTCGATACTTGTCATTTTACTACCCCTTCTCTCATGGACAAAACTTCCGTGACCCAGTTCTTAATCGCCACGTGATCCCGTTCATTATTCGGCATTTGCTCAATCTTCAACCTCGGATATACCGACTCAAAATAAGTCGCCATCCGATCGACTGCCCCACAAAAATAAGCCATACTCCATTGTGTTTCACCTGTCCCAAAAATTGCGACGTGCGGTGGTTTCATTTCTAATTCTGCAATAAAATCTTTCATATCTGGCGGCGTCCTACCTAAATCTGCTGTCCAAGCCCCTAACATGAACAAATCGTAGTCGGTCTCAAGCGGATATTGGGTGCCGGGATGAACACGGAAACTCGTCACATCATGTCCTACGTGTACAAGTTCAGCCTCTATTTCCTCAGCGACCATCTTCGTATTCCCGCTCAAAGAATCATACGCCAAGAGGATTCTCATAGGTCGTCAAAACCGTTATCAACGTTTGTCTTTTTGTAACTACTATTGCGCATTTCGAAAAAGTCCGTTTTCGTCTCAGTAAAGTTGTCTGCATAAGCCTTAATCCATGTCATCTTATTATCGCTATGACCCGGATAAAGTTCAGGAATACCAAGCATACCGAGCATCTTATTGGCACGATACTTCACATAATCCACCATTTCCGATACATCGATACCTTCAATTCCATCCAACACTTCTTCTGACCAAATCGACTCAAGCTCAACAGCATGGCGGAAAGCCTCATGTGTATATTCCACAAGCTCATCTGTTTGCAATTCCGGATTTTCACCAAGAATCGCGCGAATAACTTCTGAGATAAACTTAGAATGTGCTAGTTCATCACGATTAATAAAGCTAATAATTTTCCCAGTTCCCGTCATTTTATTTTGACGCACTAAGTTATAAAAATAAGCAAAACCACTATAAAAATTAATGCCTTCCAAAATAGAAGATTGAATCAATGCCTTCACTAGATTTTCGCCCGTCTTATTTGTCATAAACGCATCATAAGACTCCATAATTGGCTCATTTCGCTTCACTATTGTCGGATGCGTCCTTGCCAATTCAAAAATTCGTTTCTGCTCTTGCAAATTCGTGATTGATGCAAGCACGTAAGAATAACTTTCATTATGAATCACTTCTTGCTGGCCAATAATCGCGGTATTTGCATGAACAGCCGGATCAGTAATATATTCTGCAACATTATAAATAAACCTCGTTTGCGGAGAATCAAGTGTTGCTAGCAATCCAATAATCGCATCAAAAGCATATTTCTCTTCTTCTGAAAGCAACGGATACTGCTTAGCATCACTCTTCATATCAACCTCATCAGGAATCCAATAATTTGTTGATAACTCTTTATATGCACGATAAAACGATGGGTACGGAATATCATTCCAATTCAAAATACCACTTGTGTCCCCATTTATAATTGCAGTTGAACGATTTGGACTGAGCGGCTCCAAAATTTTAATACGGTGCAGTTCTTCTTTTTGTTCCGTCATATAATAACCTCCTCTTAATCTTTATGTACTTTTTTCTTGATGTTCGTGTAACATCTACATTCTGCATAAAACAAATCGAGCGAAAGCGTTTGCCTCGCGCAAATTTGGTGGAAGCCGGAAGCGGAGCATACTTGGGTATGTGAGAACCGGAAGTCCGCCAAACTTGTGCGAGGCGAGCGCTTGCCGCCGATTTACTTTGCGTATGAGCTATCCTATCAGCTTGAGCACCATTCGCACTCTTCAACGTCGATATCGTTTGAGCGCACATAATACGTCGTTTTCAAACCTTCGCTCCAAGCCAACATATGAAGTTCTAGCAATTTACTTGCCTTAATTCCACTTGGCACATAGAAATTGAAGCTTTGTGATTGATCGACATGACGTTGGCGGCGACCATTTTGGCGGACACTTGCGAATTGGTCCACTTGATACGCGCCTTTACCATAATAAGGATATGTCTTAAGTGAAAGATCCGGCGCAATAACTGGGCGACGATAATCTTTCTTCTCTTCATAATAAAACGGGCTGAAAATTGGATCGATGGACGCCGTTGACCCTGCGATTTGTGCTGTACTCATATTTGGAGCGACAGCTAGCAGATACGCATTACGGATACCATTTTGCGCGACATCTGCTGCAAGTTCTTGCCATCCATCTGATGTGTAACCGCGACGTTCAAAATATTCGCCAGTATTCCAATCACTGCCTTTAAAGACCGAGTATGCGCCTTTTTCTTTGCCTAATGCTGCGCTCGCTTTGATTGTTAGAAAGTTAATTTGCTCGTATAGTTCGTCGGCAAATTGTTCAGCTTCTTCACTATCCCACGCAATATTTTTAAGGGCGAGCAAATGATGCCAGCCAAAAGTACCAAGTCCAATCGAACGATATTTCTTATTCGTAATTGTTGCTTGCGGTACTGGTAACTCGTTCAAATCAATAACATTATCCAACATCCGAACTTCAATCGCAATCAAACGCTCCAATGTATCTGGATCTTCCGCAGTTACGGCACGACCCAAGTTCACAGAAGACAAGTTACAAACGACGAAATCACCTGCTTGCTTTGTAATCACGATTTGATCGCCACTAATAATTTCTTGAATCATCCGTGTCGGGCTCATATTTTGCATAATTTCGGTACATAGATTACTTGAGTAAACCATACCTGCATGTTTATTAGGATTCATCCGGTTTACTTCATCACGATAGAACATAAATGGATTTCCTGTTTCCAGCTGACTCACCATGATACGTTTCATGATATCAATTGCCTTCACAATTTTTCTACTTACTGTCTCGTCCATTACTAGCTCTTCATATTTCTCCCGGAATGAACCGTCGCCTTTTTTCTCGTCGTAGAAATCTTGTAAGTACCAGCCTTTCTTCTCTTTGACTTCATGTGGGTCAAATAAGTACCAGTCGCCACGACGCTCAACAGCCTCCATAAATAAATCAGGCATACAGACCGCTGTAAACACATCATGCGCTCGCAAACGTTGGTCTCCGTTATTTAGACGAAGATCAAGGAACGCCTCGATATCTTTATGGAAAACATCCAAGTAAACTGCAATCGCACCTTTACGTTGCCCAAGCTGATCAACACTAACTGCTGTATTATTCAGTTGCTTAATCCACGGAACAACACCACCACTAGCACCACGCACACCACGAATCGCAGAACCGGAAGAGCGGACATAACCAAGATATGCTCCTACACCGCCGCCATGTTTACTCACTCGAGCTACATCCGTATTACTATCGTAAATTCCTTGCAAGCTATCATCCACCGTATCGATGAAGCAACTAGACAATTGACCGCCGACTTTTCCAGCGTTAGCAAGCGTTGGCGTTGCTACTGTCATATACAAATTGCTAAGCGCCCAGTAAGCTTCACGAACTAAATCCATTCGCTTTTCTTTCGGCTCATCTTGCATTAAATAAAGTGCAATCGTCAACCAACGTTCTTGCGGCAATTCATAGACATTGCGCGCTTGATCCGTAGCCAAGTAACGTGTTGCCAGTAAATACAATCCGTTATATGTGAAAAGTTTATCCTTCTCTGGATCAATCATGTCACCAGCTTGGATTAACTCATCTTTCGAATAATTTTTTAAAATGCTTCCAGAATAGATACCGCGTTCGCCTAGGCTTTCTTGCAGGCCAACATATGAGCCGTATTTATCATCATCATTGTAAAAACGATTTTTACTTGCCTTCTTGTATAATTTGTTCAAATAAAGCCTTGCTGCAAACAATTCCCACGCTGGAAGATGAACATCCGTCCGCGCCTCAGCCTCACGAATCAAGTAATCCACTAGCTCATCTGCTGCGTAATCTTCTTTTTTCTCAATAAAGTTAAACACTTTACGTTTATAGTCTTCCATCTCTAGTGCTGGAAATTCTGTATGAATCGTATCTAGGTATCTGTTTAATCGTTCTTTGTCGAAAGGTAATTTGCGATTCCCTCCATCTTTCACTATGTAAGTCGTCATTTGTAATCCCCATTTCTTTCCAATATTTCGAGTTATACTTAATCCCGCTTCTAATCGAAACAACCTACATTCGAACAAAAAAATTAACTTTTGCAAAAGTCAGATCCTTTGTAAAAGTTAAAATAGCAATTCATGTTTTAACGGCTTTCGATACTATATATAGTACCTCGTTTCGAATGTGAATGCAAGATATTGTGTCTTACCTTTTTTCTCAGAATCAAGACAAAGCGTTTCACTTCAAAGGTTTTCGGATTTTAAATTTATTTTTGCAGCAAAATCTATGTGAAGCAGACTACAAAAAACGATTTTGTCAACCACTACAAGTTGTGATTAGAGTACCGTATGATACCATATTTAGTGTCAGGATTTTTATGGTTTTTTTATTTCACAAACATTAGAAAATCCGCATCTGCATGACACGGATTTTCTAACCTCATTGTACTTTGCTAAATATGTGCTTTCGTCTCACATAAATAATGATAGAGAGTGCCACAACAGCTTCTGAAAGTGGAATCGATGCCCAAACACCTTCTGCCCCCAAAAACGGAGGTAAGATGATTAAAAAGGCCACCATAAATAGCATTTCACGCGCTACGGTAATCCAAATCGCCATTCCTACACGTCCGCTCGTTTGGAAATAGGTCATCATCACGAAGTTAAAGCCCATAAAAAGATAACCCGCGAAGAAAATCTGCACAGCTATTGTTGCCAAATCCACAATTTCTGGGCTAAATGTGCCAAACATCGCTACAATGTGGCCTGCACCAAAGAATCCACCAACGAAGAACACTAGTCCGGTTCCAATCGCTGTGATAACGGCAAGTCTCATTGTTTGTTGCTCCCTATCTTGCTGCTTTGCGCCACGATAGTAACTAATCAATGGTTGAATGGCAGAACTCATACCGAGGAACAACATCAAAATCACACTATGCGTATAATTCAATACAGAAAAAGCTGCAACTCCCGCTGTACCGGCTACCGCTGCAATCGCGATATTGTAACCCATCGTGAACACTGACAAACCAAGTTCCGACAAGAAGCTCGGTAAACCAATCGAGAACGTTTTTGTAAATGATTTTTTCGAAAAGCGGAATTTCACGAATTTTAGGCGCGACGTTTTCTTGAAAAAATGGATAGATAAAACGCCAATTCCTACCGTTACAGCAATGATTGTCGCGCCAGCCGAGCCACTAACGCCCCAATCTAAAATAAATAAGAAATAATAATTCAAAATCACATTTACGATTGCTGTCACAATAAGCGCAACCATCGATAAATTGGGATCCCCATCATTACGTACAAAAATACTCAAAATGTTTTCAATCGTAAAGGCAAATCCAAACATGAGAAGAATCGTCATGTAATCCATCACATACGGTAACGTCTCTGGATTTGCACCTAGCACATTCGCGAGTGGCACCCGAAATACAAATGCAATCGCCGCAAGTGTAATCGTGATAACAAACACCATTATAATAGAACGAGTAAAAATGCGTTGCGCCTCTGGAATGTTCTTCTCACCTAGTGCAAACGAGTATTGTGTTGCTCCGCCAATCCCAATCCAAAGCGAGATTGCCGTAAAAATTGAGAATACCGGAACCGCGATGTTAATGCCTGCAAGCGCAACTCCACCAAGCCGATGCCCCACAAAAATTCCATCTGCTACAATATTCACCGACATCAGCAACATTCCAACAAGCGAAGGAATCAAATACCGTAAAAATACCTTCAAAACTGAGTCAGTCTCCATTCTTGTGTCCATTTCTTTCATAGCTTTTCACTTCCTAACCTAACGTTAATTAGTCAACGTTACTATTTAATCATATTTTCAATAAAAAAGCAACATGACAGCCAACATTGCAAAATTGTAAGTTTCGGCACCCCTTTTGTTAGTTAAGAAGCGGGAATCTAATCTTTTGCCACGCTATAATAAATGTATCAAGTAAAGGAGTTGGCAACGAAATGAAAAAATTAATGCTCACACTCATCATTATCGTTATTATAATAGGTGGCGCAATGCTCACTATGCGCTTTGTGAATTTTAACCGTGTAGGTGCCGATACATACTATGTCAAAATCACAACAGATGGTAAAGTAACAAAAGGTCAAGCAAGCGACGGTAAAAGCTACACAAACTACAATTACAGTTTACAAAGTTACAATGAGAATGGTGAAGAAAAGCAACTCGAACTCATCGCCCAAAAGAATTTACGTAAAGGCGCGTATTTAGAAGTATTCGTGAAAGAAGATAAAGGCGTGACATCCTATGAAGAAATCAAACAAAAGGATGTTCCAAAAAAAGCCGCCGATAAACTAAACTAATACAGAAAGGTTGAGGACAATGAAAAACAAAAAAGGATTATTACTTACTTTAGCAGGATTATTAATTGCACTATGCGTTGTATTTGAATATGGAATGCCATCAGATGCAGCTGCCAAAGCCTATTTTGTAGATGTGAATACGAATGGCGAACAAATCCAAAAAAATAATTTTTCCGGTTATAAATATACATTAAAAGGTTACAAAAAAGATGGCAGTTCGGAAAGCATCACATTCTACTCACCTGACAAACTGGCTAAAAATAAGAAATTCAAAATTCATGTCACAAATAATCAATTTGTTGCCAATTACAAACAAGTCAAAAAGTTACCCTCCACGATTCAATATTATGCAGAACAATAAAAAGGTGTTATGTCAAGGATTTATCGCCCTTGATGTAACACTTTTTTACTTATTCAGCATTAAGCTCCATTATTATATTTCTCAACCGCCGTCTAAATTCCGAGCTGTTCCCTTCGTTTAACCGAGTAAAAGTTAATCGGATGGCTGATTCCTTGATACCAAATAAGAAAGCTGGCATAACTAGTAATTTATGCTCCAAAAAAATATCAAAACTGCGGCTCGTCCAGTTTTTATCGCTTGGTAATTGGCACCAAAGATGGAAACCGCCTTGTGGGACATGATATTTTAGTCCCTCTGGCAAACAGGCGATTAGTAAGTCACGCTGTTTCTGCAAAGTTTGGCGCAACCATGAGATATGGTGCTCGAAATCAGCGTCATTTAGGACATGGTTTGCCAGTACTTGTGGGAATATACTAAGTCCAAAATCCATTTCTTTTCGTGCTTCGGCGAGCCTTGTCACAACAGCAGCCGGCCCTAAAAGCCAACCAATACGCGTAGTGGAACCCATTATTTTCGATAAAGAACCGATGTAGAGAACGTTATCAGGATCTAATTTCTTTAAAAGTGGGGGCATGGCGTAATCGGTAAACGATAACATGCTGTACGGGTCATCCTCTACAATTGGGACTTGGATTTTCGCACACAATTTCACCAATGCTTCTCGGCGTTTTGTTCCCATTGTTAAGCTAGTCGGATTTTGGAAAGTTGGATTGACGAACACCATTTTAATACGATGCTTGCGATAAAGTTGTTCCAATTCATCTAGTTTCACGCCGTTTTCATCCATTGGCAATGCATAGATTCGCAGACCTGCCGACTGAAATATTGACAATGCATAAAAGTAGGAAGGTGACTCAATCGCAATCGCATCTCCACTCGTTAATAAACATTGTGTAATTAAAAATAGAGCTTGTTGCGCACCCGATGTGATAAAAATTTGATCGAGATTCGTTTTCACATCATGATCTCGTACAATCATATCACGAATAGTTTCTTTTAAAGGCTGGTACCCTGCTATGTCCTCGCTATCCTCTTCCGCTAAAAATGTTTGCCAAGATAAGGCTGGCGTCGATATTTTGGGGATGAGTTGAACAGGAAGTTCGCCGGAAGCAAGGTCAATAACGCCATCCGGTGATTCATGCAGAAGCTGTTTCATTTTATCCATGTACGGAGTTGCTTGCAAAAAAGAACCTTGCGATACATAGTGACGCCAGTTTGTTTTTTTGCCAGTGAAAACACCCCATTTATCTTCACTGATACGCGTCCCACTTCCTTGTTTTCGTGTAATGATACCACGTGCGCTAAGTTCATCAAGCGCTTTAGACAGTGTAGATCGATTTACATTAAGCATGGCGGCAAGTTCACGCTCGGCTGGAATTTTATCGCCTGGGAGTAGCTTACCAACCTCAATATAGTCTTCCATAAGCGCAATGATTTGCTGGTAAATTGGAATTGATTCGGTTTTGGTGATTTTCCACATGGGGAGCCCTCCTTTTGTTGTGGTTCTTGGAAAGCGTCGTTTGCTTTACTAGAACCTCAATATGCAGTGGAATGCAATGAAACTGCTTTCCTCTTACGACAACTCCTTGAAAACTTAACACACACCACACAACAACAAGAGTTGTGGTTCTTGGAAAGCGTCGTTCGCTTTACTAGAACCTCAATATGCAGTGGAATGCAATGAAACTGCTTTCCTCTTATGACAACTCCTTGAAAACTTCACATCCTTCACAACAACAAGAGTTGTAGTTTTTTAACAGTGCGATTTGCTTTACTAAGAACTCACTACAATTGGCGGACTATTGCAGCTTTTCTTTAATGGACCACCTATTTATCATCCAATTGGCTGTTTTTTTAAATTTGGTTTTAGCTTACCATATAAATGTACAGGTTTCCAAGGCAGAAGTTTTACATATATAAAGGAGGAGTCAATCGAATGGAAAAGCAAACTGGTAGTGAGTTAGCAAAAAGAGGTATGGCACAAATGCAAAAAGGCGGCGTTATCATGGATGTCATTAACGCGGAACAGGCAAAAATTGCGGAGGATGCTGGTGCTGTAGCAGTTATGGCATTAGAACGGGTGCCTTCTGATATTCGTGCTGCGGGTGGTGTTGCTCGTATGGCTGATCCACGCATTATCGAGGAAGTTATGAGTGCAGTTTCGATTCCAGTCATGGCAAAAGCTCGTATCGGCCATATTTCTGAAGCTCGTGTGCTTGAAGCGATGGGCGTTGATTATATCGATGAAAGTGAAGTTTTAACCCCTGCAGATGATGAATTCCACCTTCTAAAAAGCGATTTTACCGTGCCATTTGTATGTGGCTGTCGTGATCTTGGTGAAGCGCTCCGCCGTATCGGTGAAGGTGCTTCGATGCTTCGTACAAAGGGAGAACCAGGAACTGGAAATATCGTAGAGGCCGTTCGCCACATGCGAAAGGTGAACAGCCAAATTCGCAAAGTCAGTGTGATGAGCGATGACGAACTGATGACAGAAGCTAAAATTTTAGGTGCTCCGTATGAACTTCTAAAAGAAATCAAAACGCTTGGCAAATTGCCGGTCGTAAATTTCGCAGCTGGAGGCGTCGCTACACCTGCGGATGCAGCCTTGATGATGGAGCTTGGCGCGGACGGTGTCTTCGTTGGATCAGGTATTTTCAAATCGGATAATCCAGCTAAATTTGCAAACGCAATCGTACAAGCGACGACTTATTATACAGATTACGAGCTGATTGGCAAACTATCAAAAGAACTTGGTACGGCGATGAAGGGAATCGAGATTTCTCGTTTAAACCCAGAAGATCGTATGCAAGATAGAGGCTGGTAATATGAAAAAAATTGGTGTTTTGGCTTTACAAGGAGCGGTTTCTGAACATCTCAACGCAATTTCTTTAGCCGGAGCCCTTGCCGTTCCTGTAAAACATCCTGATCAGTTGCGCGATCTTGATGGCCTTATCTTACCTGGTGGCGAAAGTACGACAATGCGCCGTCTCATGAAAAAATACGATTTATTTGAGACAATCCAAGTTTTTGCTAAATCAGGAAAAGGTATTTTTGGAACATGCGCAGGCCTTGTTTTAACGGCACGAAAAATAGATGGAAACGACGATGAAACTCTTGACTTAATCGATACTGTTGTAATACGAAATGGCTTTGGTCGCCAAAAAGATAGTTTTGAAGCCGCGATTGAGATAGAAGGGATTGAGAGTGGGCCGTTCCCAGCAGTTTTCATCCGAGCGCCTTACATCGCTTCTGTCGGTGAAAACGTCGAGATTCTAGCATCGATTGATAATAAATATGTTGCAGCTAGGCAAGGAAAAATTCTAGTTACCGCGTTTCATCCAGAATTAACTGGTGATAATCGCTTACTAGAACTTTTCATCGCCTCCTTATAAACGAAAAAACGGATTGCCATTACCGCGCAATCCGTTTTTTCATGCAAAGTTATTCTGCTACAGCTTGAGCCGCAGTAATTAGCGTTAAGTTGTAAACATCTTTCGTATTACAACCGCGAGAAAGATCGTTTACAGGCGCATTCAAACCTTGTAAAATCGGTCCAACTGCTTCAAAATCACCTAAACGTTGCGCAATTTTGTAACCAATATTTCCTGCTTCTAAGCTAGGGAAAATAAATACATTTGCGTCACCTTTTAACACAGAATCCGGCGCTTTGCTTGCTGCTACAGAAGGAACAAACGCTGCGTCAAATTGGAACTCACCATCTAATACTAAATCTGGTGCTTTTTCTTTCGCAATTGCTGTTGCCTCTGCTACTTTTACCGTTTCATCTGACTTAGCAGAGCCTTTTGTTGAAAAGCTCAGCATTGCTACACGTGGATCGATTCCGAATACCGAAGCCGTTTCTGCGCTGACAATCGCGTTCTCCGCCAAATCTTGCGCAACTGGTGCAATATTAATCGCTACATCGCTAAAAACATATTTTTCATCGCCACGAACCATAATCATCGCACCCGCCACTTTTGAAATACCAGGTTTCGTTTTAATAATTTGTAACGCTGGACGAACGGTATCTGCTGTAGAATGCGCTGCGCCACTCACAAGCCCGTCCGCTTTTCCAGTGTAAACCAACATCGTACCAAAATAGTTCGGATCAACAAGAATTTTGCGTGCATCCTCTTCTGTCGCCTTGCCTTTACGACGTTCCACAAATGCCGCAACCAGCTCATCAAAAAGCGGATCTGTTGCTGGTTCGTGAATCGCAATGCCATCAAGTGATACATTCAATTCTTTCGCAGTCGCCACAATAGCGGCTTTATCGCCTAACAAAATTGGTGTTACAACCTCATCTTTCAAAAGTTCCACCGCTGCACCAACAATACGTGCATCTTCGCCTTCTGGTAATACAATGCGTAAACCCTTTCCTGCTACTTGTGCTTTTAACGTTGTAAATAAGTCACTCATAATTTCATTTTCCTCCAATTATAATAATATGATACTTCCATTCTACTACGAAATCGAGCACTTTGATAGTAATTCCAATCGTATATAGCAGTTTCATTCTAATAGCTTTTGTATTAATACAACATTAACTAAGCATCATAAATACTTCCTTCAACTGTAATGGTCTAATCAAAGTTTTAACTAATACAGATTATTTATCTTTTGCTATTAAGCCTGCCAATTCATCCTCTGTCAACGGACGATATTCTCCTAGCGCTAGCTCTGCATCTAATTCCAGTGTCCCCATGCGCAACCGTTTCAAATATGTCACTTGTTTATCCACCGCTTCAAACATCCGCTTCACTTGGTGAAATTTTCCCTCTTGAATTATAATTTCCACTGTCGAAATACCATTTTCAATTGCCAAAATAGCTAATTCTGCAGGCTTGCACGTATAATTATCAGAAATCGTAACACCTGCTTTAAAAATCGCAATATCTGCTTCTGTCACAACCCCATCAATTTTTGCAAAATAGGTCTTATCGACATGTTTTTTCGGAGACAATAAATTGTGCGCCAAAACACCATTATTGGAAATCAGCAACAAGCCCTCTGTATCTTTATCCAATCGCCCAACCGGAAATAATTTTTTTAATTGATCGCGTGCATCTAATAAGTCAATCACCGTCTCATCCCAATTGTCCTCGGTCGCACTAACAACTCCCTGGGGTTTATTCATCATTAAGTATGTAAATTCCTCATATACAACCAATTCGCCGTGTACTTCCACCTTGTCTTGTGTTGCATTCACTTGGTATTTTGCCTCTTTTTGACGCGTATCATTGACGGTTACCGCGCCCGCCTTTAGCAAACTTTTCACTTCTGTTCGACTTCCAAAACCACTATTTGCGAGCAATTTGTCCAATCTCATTCTCTTAAACCTCCACACGTCTCTTTCTTCTATCTATTCTAACGGTTATTTTGAGTCTTGACAATTGGGCACTATTCTTGCCATACTCATTCTTTCTGTCACGCTGCTAAACAATAATAAAGAAGGGATCCTAGCAAAATCAAGGTAAAGATTATGTATATGGTCGGTATTTTTTGCGTAAAATTGCTTGCTCCTGCTTTCGCCTCTCTAAATCCGCTTTAAAAAACAGATTCATTTGCCCCTTCTCGACGCGCTCTACCTTACCGCGCTTAACAAGAGATGATAAGGCTTGTTTGGAAATTCCTAAAAATGTGGCGGCTTCTTCGGCTGTTAAAAAGTACTTTTCTAATAGCTGGATAGCTTTCTTTTTATCCATCATGCGCTCACCTGCTTTCTATCGCTATTCTACTGGATTTTGGACTCTTTTTTCAACTGTTAGCCTTAACACTTTCATCTAATTCTAAAAAAGGCTATACTTAGTCTGTTAGTAATATCGAAATGGAGGTATTTCTTATGAATCCAATCATAGACCACTTGCGAAATCATCGTTCTTTTCGCAAATATCAAGCTGATAAAACGATTCCAAAAGCGCAATTAGACAGTATTGTTCGTGCTGCTCAGAGCGCTCCATCGTGGATTAATGGACAACAATATTCGATAATCGCAATCCAAAATCCTGAACGTAAAGCAAAGATGGCCGAGCTTTGTGGTAACCAACCTTACATAGCAGAAAGTTCAGTTTTTCTAGTTTTTGTAGCTGATTTTTATCGTACTCACTTGGCGAGCGAACAACATCAGGGCTCTCTTTCAGCCGTTCAAAATGTGGATGCTTTACTCGTTGGTGCGACAGACGTGGGGCTTGCTTGCGAAAATGCGATTATTGCTGCGGAATCTTTTGACTTAGGCGTTGTATGCATTGGTGGCATTCGTCGTAACATGGCAGACGTCATCGAATTTTTGAAATTGCCAAAGCACGTTTTTCCTGTTGTCGGACTTTGTATTGGCTATCCTGATGTGGAAATGCCGATTAAACCGCGTTTTCCGAAAGAAGCTATCTACTTCCAAGAAACGTATCAAACCGATGTCGCAGATTTGATGGCAACTTATGATGAAACCATTATTCCTTTTTCGGCACGTGAGGGTGGTGTTTCGTGGACAGCCCGGGTTTCAAAATTTTACGATAAAGATTACTATCCTTCGATTGCTGAGACGTTGAAGCAACAAGGTTTTTTGATGAAAGATGTATAAAAATTAGGAGGCAAATACAATGACAAAAGCTTTATTTTTAGATTCGGTTTTTCAAGACCGCATATGGGGCGGTACAAAATTACGTGACTTCTTTGGCTATGATATTCCAACAGAGACAACTGGTGAATATTGGGCGATTTCGGCGCACCCAAACGGTCCTTCAACAATAAAAAATGGCGAATTTGCTGGGAAAACGTTGACTGAATTATGGGCGGAACAACCTGCTTTATTCGGCAACCCAAAAGAGGCAGTTTTCCCGTTGTTGACTAAAATTTTGGATGCGAACACGGACTTATCGGTGCAAGTTCATCCAAATGATGCCTATGCAAAGGAGCACGAGAACGGTGAGCTTGGCAAAACTGAATGCTGGTATATAATCGATTGTGATCCCGGTGCAGAACTTGTATACGGGCATAATGCGACATCAAAACAACAATTAATTGACTGGACCCGCGATGGGAAATGGCATGAATTGCTTCGTAAAGTGGCCATTAAACCAGGCGACTTTTTCTATGTGCCAAGTGGTACGATTCACGCGCTTTGTACAGGGACGCTCGTTTTAGAAACCCAACAAAGCTCGGATACAACTTATCGCGTGTATGATTACGATCGTGTCGATGCACAAGGCAATAAGCGAGAACTTCACTTGGAAAAATCGATTGATGTGACGACTGTTCCACATCATGACGCCGTTTTAAATATCACAACAAAAACAACCGGCGCACTGACTGAAACTACTTTTGTGGAAAGTGAATTTTTTGCCGTTTACAAATGGGACATTGACGGAAAAGCTGATTTCACTGCGACTGCGCCCTATACGTTGGTCAGTGTCTTAACTGGTGAAGCCACGCTAATCATCGACGGCGAAGCGACACCTATCAAAAAAGCAGACCATTTCATTTTGCCAGCAACATGCAAGAACTGGACGATTGATGGCCATGTGAGCTGCATAGCTTCAACACCTGCAAAATAATTTTTTAACCTGCCTCCATATCTTTTTATGGAGGTTTTTTTCACAAACAGAGCACCAGACAAATTTCCCATTTCTATGTTACAATTCAAGTAATACATAGGAAGGAAGTGCTTGAATTATGAACGAAGCTGTTAAAACATTAGATGGTTGGTTTTCCCTGCATGATTTCAGAACAATTGACTGGCCTGCTTTAAGAGAGGTTTCCTCCACTGACCGCGACGCTATGCTCAATGAATTACAAAATTTTTTAGGGGATATGGAAATCACAAAAAAAATGGGAGAAGGAGAGCATATCGTTTATTCGATTATAGGTCAAAAAGCAGATTTGCTATTTTTCACGCTTCGACCGACGCTTGAGGGTTTGAATGAGGTTGAGAATCAGCTGAATAAACTACGTATTGCGGATTATTTATTACCAGCCTATTCTTACGTTTCTGTTGTGGAACTAAGCAATTACTTGGCAAATCACCTGGCGAAAGATGGAGATCCTTACGAGAATAAACATGTGCGTGAGCGTCTATATCCGGAATTGCCAGCTCGTAAACATATTTGTTTTTATCCGATGACAAAGAGGCGCAATCTAACAGATAACTGGTACATGTTGCCGATGGAAGAGCGCCAAACTATGATTCGAGACCACGGGGCGATTGGTCGTACGTATGCTGGAAAAATAAAGCAAATTATTGGCGGATCGATTGGTCTTGATGATTTTGAATGGGGCGTGACGCTTTTTGCAGATGACGCGCTTGATTTTAAACGAATTGTTACTGAAATGCGCTTTGATGAGTCTAGTGCTCGTTTTGCGGAATTTGGTTCGTTTTTGATTGGAAATTATATCACAACAGATGCATTGCCTAATTTCTTTAGAATGTAGTATTAGAGCCTAGCTTCCCTTATGGTGAGAGCTAGGCTTTTCTGTGTTACTTGACCAAGATTCGGCCTCAACGACTGTTTAACTTTCATAGTTACAAAATTGTAAGCCACCTCCTTCAAAATGTCATCTTACTCAATGGAACGCATTCCTTTTTACCGTTACACTAAGCCTATAAGTTATTTATTTAGGAGGAGTTTACATGGAAATGGTATTACAAGCAAAGAATGTTCGTAAAGTTTACGGAATAAAAGGAAATGTGTATACAGCTTTGGATAATATTAGTTTGGAGATCATAAAAGGGGATTTTGTTGGTATCATGGGACCTAGTGGTGCCGGGAAATCGACACTACTCAATGTTTTTTCAACAATTGATAAGCCTACATCTGGTGAGATTCAAATTTCAGGGCAAGGACTGGAGTCGATGAATGAACAGCAAATGTCAACATTCCGTCGTGATCAGCTCGGTTTCATTTTTCAAGATTATAACTTGTTGGATACGCTTAGTGTTCGGGAAAATATTATCTTACCGCTTGCACTTGCGAAACGTCCTGTGAAGGAAATGGAAGCAAGTCTTGATAAAGTTGCAGATACATTCGGCATTCGTGACATTTTAGATAAGTATCCAAATGAGATTTCTGGTGGACAAAAACAACGGACAGCCGCAAGTCGTGCGATTATTGCCAATCCTAGTTTAATTTTCGCAGATGAACCTACAGGAGCGCTTGATTCTAAGTCAGCAACAGATTTGCTTGAAAGCTTGAAAGGCCTAAATGAGCAGGCGCATTCAACGATTATGATGGTTACACATGATGCTTATGCCGCCAGCTTTTGTAAGCGAATTTTATTCATAAAAGATGGTGCTATTTTTACTGAAATTTATCGCGGAACGAAGACGCGTAAGGAGTTCTTCCAAAAAATTCTTGATGTGTTAGCGCAATTAGGGGGCGACATGAATGACGTTATTTGATTTAGCAAAAAAGAATATTAAACATAATTTCATTCACTACTTCCTCTATTTTGCATCAATGAGTTTCTCGATTATGATTTACTATACCTTCGTCTCGTTAGCGAAAGATCCAGCGGTTGTAGAGCGTATCGATAGGAACGCCAAGCTTTCTGCTGTTTTCAATGCTTCATCGATTGTCTTAATTATTTTTGTTGCCATCTTCATTTTATACTCGAATCATTTTTTCACACGGAAACGCAAAAAGGAGATTGGTCTTTATTCTCTACTCGGTCTTCGTAAAAAAGAAATTGGCCGTATGCTTTTCTATGAGAATTTCTTGATGGGTGTTGTCGCACTTGCCGTCGGGATTGGACTTGGAACATTACTATCTAAGCTTTTTGTCACAATTCTACTTAAAGTCATGGATTTTGGCGGTGTGAGTAATTTCGTCTTTTCAATGGATGCCGTGATTAATACAGTCATTATTTTCATCATTATCACACTGATCACATCGCTTAGCGGCTATCGCATTATTTACAGCACAACGCTTCTTGATTTGTTTCATTCAGAAAGTAAACGTGAAAAAACACCGAAAAACAATCCAGTCTTGGCAATTATAGCGATTTTATTCATTGCAGGAGGCTACTTCCTTGCCCTTCAACCACTTAGCGAGGACTCTCTACTAGCAAAAATGGGGCCAGGAGCTGGCATGTTGACCATTCTATTCTCTGTAATTATTGGAACCGCGCTACTTCTAAGCAATTTTTTACCGTTCCTACTCAATCAAATTCGTAAAAACAAACGAATTTTTTATAATGGGACAAATATTATTAGTAATTCCCAGCTTTCTTTCCGAATTGCTTCAAATGCTAGAACGCTTGCTGTCATAGCAATTCTAAGTGCTACAACGCTTACTGCAATCGGTGCTATCGGAAGCCTCTACTATAATGTCAACAAAACTTCAGACATGTCATATCCTTCTACTTTTGAATATGTAATTGTGGATAAGAAAAGTAACGAGGAGGCATTGAAACTTGCTGAAACAAGTACAAAAACACCAATGACTGGTCATCAAGAAACGGCTTTGCGCGATATTAAAGCTACTAGCGACCGTGAAATGCCATTTGCATATAGTCCTGATTCTGGCTTCACATTCATTAGCCAAACAGATTATAATAAACTTTTAGCTATCCAAGATAATACAGATATCAAAAAAGCGGACCTGCAAGATGACGAAGCAATTCTTATTTCACCTAATTTCAGTCTCGAAGAAAAATCATCGAGCACGCTTAAAAATCAAACTTTCACCTTAAAAAATAGTACCAATCAACAGGTAACCTTAACAGAAACCTTAGAGCAATCACCACTAGCCAGTGTTTACTACCTTCTGATTTTGTCTGATAATGTAGCTAAAACAATCTCTACTCAAAAAACACAAACGATACAATCCATCGTAGTTGAGAACCCGAAAGATGCAGTTGCACTCAGCGATAAAATGGATAAAGTACTACCTGAGGATGCCAATTTTATAAGCTATCCGTCCGGTTATGAAATGTCAATGAGCACAATTGGCGTACTTCTTTTCATTGGTATGTTTATCGGACTTGTATTCCTTGCTGCTACTGGTAGTATCATCTACTTCAAACAATTAACAGAAGCATATAACGATATTGCAACTTATGATATTCTGAAGAAAATAGGCTTGGATCGCAAAGAAATTCGTAAAACAATCGCTAAGCAAGTGCTCGTGATTTTCCTCATACCACTCATACTTGGTATCGCTCATAGCTCTGTCGCACTTAACATGTTCTCCAATATGTTGCAGATGGATCTCACGTTACCAGTTATTATTAGTACTGGAATCTACACAGCGATGTTCACAATTTACTACTTCCTAACTGTCAATACTTATACGAATATCGTGATGGGAAAAAAGAAATAGATACAAAATAAGAAGTATGGCGTGCCGTTCTTGTCGACTGGTACGCCATACTTCTTTCTTGTATTTTCATCCACTTACGCTAAAATAGAGATATATCATTTAAAATCGACTGGAGGAACAATGATGGAAAATTTATCAGAATACTTAGCAAAAATCGACAATCTCGAGCATAGAGCACAGATGGAAGATGTTTTGAACTGGGTGAAAGAAGAATTCCCTAATCTAAAGTCAAAAATAGCGTGGAATCAACCAATGTTCACTGACCATGAAACGTTCATTATTGGATTTAGCATCGCCAAAAACAATTTCGCCGCGTCACCTGAAGCAATAGTAGTCGCACGTTTCTCAGATGCCATCAAAGCAGCTGGCTACACACATACTGCAAATCTAGTCCGATTCCCATGGGATAAGCCAGTGAATTATGATTTATTGCGAGATATGATTGCCTTTAATATTACGGATAAAGCAGATTGCGAAACATTTTGGCGAAAATAACAATAGCTTTGGTGAAACGTCCTCTCATTTAGTGGGCGTTTTTTAGAGCATATTAGGCTAAAAGACAAAAAAATATCGCTAGACCAGCAATGTCAGCAGGTTTAGCGATTAAAAGGGAGTTTAAGGTAAGAAAGACTCTCAATTACTAAAAAGGGAGAAAAAGTAATTAAGATGTCGTTGCTTACATGTATAATACCCCGCTATTTGAAATCCAATCCTTTTTTTTTAACCTTTTTTTGTTAAAGTTAGGTAACAAAAATTACCACATTCCACTTAATATTATGAAATCCCTTCTTACGCAACGCTTTTTATATTACAATACTGGTTTATATTTTGCTACGGCGATGATAAAACAAATCCATCCGGTGATGAATGCTACGCCGCCAAGTGGAGTTACTGCTCCAAGGACGGTGATTTTAGTGATGCTGAGTACATATAAACTGCCTGAAAACAGAATAATTCCGGTCCCGAACAAATATCCTGCTGTTCGCAATAGTCCACTATTTATTTTGCTAAGTAGTAAACCTACAATTAGAATCGCTGTGGCATGAAACATTTGATATTGAACGCCTGTTTCGAAAGTTGTGTGATAGCTTCCTAGTATTTCTTTCAACGCATGTGCCCCGAAAGCGCCTATTCCTACAGCTAAACCTGCAAATATTGCACCTATTATTAACATTTTTCTCATTTCGTATTCGCCCCCTCTAAAAATCTAGCAGTGAATCACCATTTGATCCATCTTCTGTGTCTATTTTGCCACCATCAATTGTCGCTGATTTGGCTACAGGTAATTCGCCGGTCATCGCTTGATACTCCCTGCTTGAACTGAATGTTGCTGACGATAAGGGGGACGAGTTTTGATCACGCATTACTTCTATTAATACGGCTAACCCATGTAGATGCAACTGTTTTTCTTGTTCTGATTTGGCCGCTTTTGCGAGGTTCAATTCCTGCTCCATCTTCATAAAGAGGGTTTGGTCCGATACTGTCATTATAGGCTTTCCCCCTGCTGGTCTAATTGACGAATTACGCGTGCTGGATTTCCGGCAACGACCGTGTTCGCGGGCACATCTTTTGTCACAACGGAACCAGATCCAATAACCGCATTATCGCCAATCGTAATTCCTGGATTAATTACGCTACGACCGCCAATCCAAACATTATGACCAATCGTGACACTTTTTGCAAATTCTCGTCCACTATTTCGCTCTGTCGCGTCAAGCGGATGGTACGCTGTATAAACATGGACACCCGGCGCGAACATACAATTGTTACCAATTTTAATCGAAGCGCAATCTAAAAAAACACAATCAAAATTCGCGTAAAAATCATCGCCAACTTCCATATTATAACCGTAATCAAGACGTACATTCGGCTCCATGTAAACATTTTTTCCTGCTGAGCCTAATAATTCACGAATATGTACTTCACGAGCAGCAGCATCACTTACAACACCATTAATCTTCGCACATAGTTCACGAGCTCGTTCTCGCCCTGCCACAAGCTCTGGGTCTCCCGCTCGATATAATTCGCCGCTAATCATCTTTTCACGTTCTGTCATCATTTTTTGCATCCACCCTTCCCTATTTTTATCAACTCCTTCCATTATAACGTTTTTCTAACAAAAAGCCCAATTCAAAAATGACTTCTGAACTGGGCGGATATCGCATTATTTTTCGCTTGTCGGTAGGAACTGAAATATTTTTTTAAATGAGCCGGTTATAAAAGTTACGATGGCTAGTACGAGCAAAGTAAAATCGAACTCATAACCACCGATGAATCCTTTTGAGAAGCTCACGGTCACAATAGCTACTGAAAGAATACCAATAATTAGCGCAGATGCGTATGGTACCAGCACGCCAAAAACAAGTGCCAAACCACCAATTATTTCAAGTGGAGCGACAATATAAGCCATAAACCCAGGAATTCCTAAACTATCGAAAAACTGAACTGTCCCTCCAATCCCGCCTGTGAACTTCTGTAGCCCGTGTAAAAAGACAATCCCACCAAGCAAAATTCGCACAATCAAAATACCGTATTTATTCATTTTCTCATCTCCTTTATTTTTATCGTTACATTCATTATGCTGAAAAAATATATCTTACTACTTAACTAGGTATTAATTTTTTCTTAAATTCTAGCTTTATAACTTCTGATTCATCAGTTTTACTTACTGCAATTTTGCTAAAAAAATGATATCCTAGTGTTGTAGGTACGAAAATGGGAGGATTCTATTATTATGATAAAAGTAATTGCTTCAGATATGGACGGCACACTGCTTAACTCAAAAATCCAAGTGGACGAGGAAGGCGTAAAAGCTATCGAACAAGCTCGGGCAAAAGGCATTCATTTCGTCTTGTGCACAGGGCGAATGTACGATGATGCGATGCAACTCATCAACCACGCAAACCTCTATGGACCGGCGATTTGTATGAATGGGGCTGAGATTCGTGATGAACACGGCAAGATTTTGAAACAGATTCCAATCGACAAAGCCTCAGCACGGTATACATATCAAGTGTTAACAGACCTCGGAATGTATTGCGAGTTCTTCACTGATATCGGCCCGATTTCACCGAATAAAGATAAAGGCATCGAGCTAATGAAGGAAATTCAAGGGAAGGTGCACCCAAATTTCAGTGCTGAAGAGATTCATCGCTATGTTGAGGAACGTTTTGAAAGCAAGGATGTTCATGTGATTGATGATACGGAGCGTCTGTTCAACAATGAGGATATCACGATTTTGAAATTCATCGCCTTTTCTTCTGATCAAGCGGTGCTCAAAAAAGCAAAAAAACAACTTGAAGCACAGGGAAATCTGGCGATTAGCTCTTCTTTTTCCGACAATATCGAAATTACACATATCGATGCTCAAAAAGGACTTTCTTTGCAGTATTATGTAGAAAAAATGGGCGTAACGATGGACGAAACTTTTGCGATTGGTGATAATTTCAATGATGTTTCTATGTTGAAAATAGCAGGTTACAGCGTTGCAATGGGCAATGCCGAGCCCGAAGTCAAAAAATTAGCCAAGCACATCACCGATTCAAATGACGAGCATGGGGTAGCAACTGCGATTCAAAAAATGCTTGAAACAAATAATTAAGGTAACTGGAGGGAATTTATCATGACAATCAAAAAAACATTAACTATTGCAGGCTCGGATTCTAGTGGTGGCGCTGGACTCCAAGCAGATTTAAAAACGTTTGAGGAATACGGTACATTTGGCTTTTCGGCGATTACAACAATCGTAACAATGGATCCCGACAATAATTGGAGCCATGGTGTGACGCCGCTTGATGCTAATTTATTACGCGCCCAATTGAAAACAATCCTTTCAGGTGGTCCTGTTGACGCGATGAAAACGGGAATGCTCGGTTCAGTTGAAATCATCGAAGCTACTCGTGATGCCATTGACGAGCACAACTTGCAAAATGTCGTGATTGATCCCGTGATGGTTTGCAAAGGGGAAGATGAGCTTATCCAGCCGGAAAATGCCGAAGCAATTCGCGATTTATTGTTACCACGCGCGTTAATTACAACACCGAATCTTTTCGAAGCCGGTCAACTTTCTGGGCTTGGCAAACTGACGACGCTTGACGATATGAAAGCTGCTGCAAAAAAAATTGTAGCATTAGGCGTAAAATACGTTGTCATCAAAGGTGGAAAAGCATTGCAAAGCGACAACGCGATCGACCTATTATACGATGGGACAACATTCACTGTTCTTGAAACACCAAAAATCGACACAAACTTCAATCACGGTGCTGGTTGTACATTTGCAGCAGCAATAACAGCTGGACTTGCGAAGGGCTTAACGGTGGAAGAAGCTGTGCATAAAGCAAAAGACTTCGTAACCGCAGCTATAAAAGGTGGATTTGCATTAAATAAATTTATCGGCCCAGTATGGCATGGTGCTTATAATAACGCTGAGAATAGATAAATAGTTAATCTTGCTTGGTTTTCCAGGCAAGATTTTTAATTGTGAATTACTTTTCATACCAATTCATCCCCCAGACATGTTATAATAGTAGCGAAACTTATTTTAGGGGGATTTAAATTCATGACAGAAAAAAAAGATACGATAAATAAAGCGTCGTCTGACAAAAACTATTTTTGGCCCATTATGATTCTATCCTTTGTCGCGGTCGTTGTTATTTTACTTCTATTCTTCTCACCAATTGGTTATCAAGGGAAAGTTGACTATGACTTATCTATTTTTCCAAGACTCAATGCAATTTTTAACAGCTTTACGTTTGTATTTTTGTTAATTGCATTATGGGCGATAATTGCGAAGAGAAATGTGAAGATGCACCGTGGTTTTATTTTAGCAGCCTTCACATCGACGTTATTTTTCCTAGTCAGCTACTTGACATTTCACTACATGTCTGCGGAAACATCGACATTCGGTGGAGAAGGAATTGTTCGTCCTATCTATTTCTTCATCCTGATTACGCATAGCTTCTTGGCCGCTATCGTTGTGCCTTTAGCGCTATTTGCACTCGTTTGGGGATGGACAAACCAAATCCAAAAACACAAAAAAATCGTACGTTGGACCATGCCAATTTGGCTGTATGTAAGCTTAACTGGCGTACTTGTTTACCTGTTTATGGCGCCTTATTATTAATTTTGGCATATTCGTGTAACATTCATCAGCTATAATTATTTTGGGAGAATTGTTTTGCTGTTAGCTTCAAATTTATGAACGAGGTGAAAGATATGGCCACTCGCCAAAATCGCAATCAACCAACAAAGAAGAAACTACGTAAAGGCAGGACTATTTTTGCAATTATTATAGTCATTATACTGGCCATCGCTGGACTTGGTTTTTACCAATATAAATCGAGTTTAAATGCAGCTGAGGCTGATAATAGCATGAAAGAATTTGAATTTAATGGCCAAAAAGCCGAAGATGTGAATGATCTCAATGTCTTATTAATAGGAAGTGACTCGCGCGGAAAAGATCAAGGCCGTTCGGATTCCTTGCTTATCGCTCACTATGATACGAAGTCAAAATCACCGAAATTAGTCTCGATTATGCGTGATACATATGTCGATATCCCTGGTTACGGTTTAAACAAGATTAACGCAGCTTATTCGTTTGGTGGCCCAGAGTTAGTTCGCCAAACAATTAAAGAAAATTTTGGTGTCAATATTGAGTATTATGTGGTTGCCAATTTTGAAGGTTTCCCAAAAATTGTCGATACCCTTGCGCCAAATGGAATTGAAATTGACGCAGAGAAAGATATGTCAAAAAATATCGAAGCAAACATCAAAGCTGGTAAACAAACAATGGACGGTGAAACTTTGCTACAATATGCCCGCTTCCGTCATGATGCAGAAAGTGATTTCGGCCGGGTTCGTCGTCAGCAACAAGTTCTTAACGCCCTAAAAGACCAAGCACAAAGTATTGGTACTATTACGAAGCTACCTAGTTTAATTGGAACGATGCAAGGCTATACAAATACGAATGTAACAACAGGTATGATGATCTCTATCGGAAAAGATTTCGTATTAGGTAACGCAAAAGATATGGCAGATTTCCGCCTACCGGTCGATGGCACGTATAAAAATGTACGCAATTCACATGGTTCTGTGCTAGATATCGATGTGGCAGCCAATGCAAAAGCGTTACAAGACTTCTTAAAGGACTAACATTCATCGAAATCACTCGTTATTCATGGCGAGCGGTTTCTTTTTTTTGACTATCGCTTAGAAGAGGCATATACTAATAGTCAAAGAAGGGCAGTGATTTTTATGACCGATAATAAATTTGGGCAAATTCCCTTATCGATTCTTGATTTAGCCAGTATCCGTGAAGGTTTCAATGAAGCCGACGCTTTCCAGAATAGTAAATCGCTCATTCAGTTCGCTGAAAACACAGGATTTCATCGTTACTGGGTGGCTGAGCATCATGGGATTCCTGGAGTGGCTAGTTCCGCGACAGCTGTTTTAATAGGTTTTCTTGCAAGCCATACAGAAAAAATTCGCGTCGGTTCTGGTGGTATCATGCTTCCGAACCATTCACCACTTGTTATCGCAGAGCAGTTTGGCACGCTAACAACGATGTACCCAGGGCGAATTGATCTTGGCCTCGGTCGCGCGCCAGGCACTGACTTTAAAACAGCTCGTGCACTTCGACGTGATTTGCATGAAACCGTAGAAGCATTTCCTAATTCAGTCATTGAGCTTGGGAACTATTTTTCTGATGAAGGTAACAATGGTATTTTCGCCATTCCTGGTCGTGGCCTTCACGTTCCGCTTTATTTACTCGGCTCTAGTACCTACAGTGCCAAATTAGCCGCAAAATTTGGCTTGCCGTTTGCCTTCGCAGCTCATTTTGCGCCGAATGAGTTAGGAAATGCGCTAGAACTTTATCGCACTCGCTTTGAGCCTTCAAATATTTTAGACGAACCTTACGCGATGGTTACTGTGAGTTCAGTTCTTAGCGATACAGTCGAGGAAGCTAATTTCCTAGCTACGTCTGGTCACCTTTCCTTCTTAAACCTGACACGTGGCGAACCAACTCCACTTCCTAAACCTGTGGCAAATATCGATCAAATCTGGTCTGAATACGAAAAAAATGCGCTTTTGCATCAGCTTAGATATTCCTTCATCGGTGATAAGAAAAAAGTATCGGCAGAACTGGAACAATTCATGGAGGCATATCAACCAGACGAACTCATTGTCGCGTCCAATATATACGACCCATCACTCAAACAAAAAAACTACCAGCTACTTCACGAAATTTGGGAAGAAAAGAAAGCTTAGACGATTAATCGCTAAGCTTTTTTTCATTAGTAACGGTATATATTTTCTCTACCTTTTCTTGTGAGAATAAAACACCGTGCAGTGCTCCACCAAACACCGCGCCGCCATCAATATCGATAATCGAGCGATCTGATGAGTACCAAATAGCTGTGGAATGATCGGTATTCAAACTTTCCGTTGGTGTATGCCCGACTACAAAGGTTTTTCCAGTCCGATTCGTTCCTTGCTGAAATGACTCACGAACCCAAACCATATCATGCTCGGATGTTTGTTTCCAATCCGCAATTTCAAAATCAACACCTGCATGAACAAATACAAAATCACCCCATTCAAAATAATATGGTCGATTTCTAATGAAGGCAAGTTCGGAAGCTGCCTCATTTTCAACTCGTCGTGCTAGTTCTTCCGGTGTCATTTTTGCTGATGTTTTGTAGGTTAGTAGGCTTTCAATCGTTTCCATTCCTCCTTGGCTTATGTAATACATCATTTTCTTGCAAGGGTCAGCAAGCCAGTCGAGTAACATATTTTCATGATTTCCACGCAGAAAAATAGCGCCATACTTTGCTTCAAGAAGCATGGCTTTACGGATAACCGCCCCTGGGTCTTTTCCGCGATCAATTAAATCGCCAACTGATAACAACCGCTCTTTGTCAAGTGTCCAATGCTCCAAAAGTTTCTCGAAAGCCACTATCTCACCATGAATATCTCCTACTGCAAATATATACTCCATCATCATCACCTCTTATGTAAATACCTCTGAAGCACTGGGGTCAGTTAAAACCAGACTTCGAAAGGCAGTTTCACTATCATTCTAGATTATTTTATAGTTTATTTATTTTCTTTTCTACAGATTTAATTTCTTTTTCAAGCGCATTCATTCTTAATTCTGTAGCAGAAATTGTGCCATTTACTAGATTGGTATCGTTGAATTGATCTGTTTCGCCAAGCAGTTCCTGATGTTGGCGGCGCAACTCTATTAAGCGTCCTTCTAAATCTTGTTTTTCGTAAGCCATGTATTTCACCTCCAAATAATATTGTCTGTATCTATTTTATCTATAGCCTATTCCCCTTTACTTGAAAAGTCAATCATTTTGATGAAATGTAGATTATGACTATCATTGTGGTGAATTGTATGGTATTTTTAAGTATATGGGTGTTTTCACAAAAGAAAGGGGATAAAATTTTATGATGAGCATTTCAGAAATTCGGAAAATGACAAAGCAATCTTTAAAGGGAAATTGGGGACTTGCGATTGGTGGCATGGTGCTTGCTTATGTGATTTTAGGCGCTGTTTCTATGATCAACTTCATTCCATTCCTAGGAACAATTGGTTATTATATTTTTGCTGGTCCTTTTATGATTGGTGTGACTTGGTTTTTCCTTGCTATTACTCGTCAAGAAAAACCTGATATCGGTTACTTATTTAGCGGATTCAAAACGTTTGGCCGTAATTTACTGGCGGCGGTACTTGTATTCATTTTTACATTCTTATGGAGTTTACTATTCTTGATTCCAGGTATTATTAAATCCTTCTCGTACTCACAAACGTTCATGATTTTACGTGATGATCCCAATATCTCACCACTAGATGCCATTACAGAGAGCCGACACCGCATGAATGGTCATAAAGGACGTTTATTTGGCCTTATATTATCTTATATCTGGGTGTTCTTTATTCCAGCTATTGTAATGATGGTTCTTGCTATCATTGCAGCTGCCACAACGGCTATGTTTGAATATGGCTACGATGCATCATATTCATATGATTACTATGCGAGCTCGACTGATATGAGCCCAGTATTTCTACTAATTTTTATTCTTGGTTATTTCTTGATGCTAGCTATCATGTTTGGTTTAGCTATTTGGATTTATCCACAAGTTCTCGTGTCTTGTGCTGTATTTTATGATGATTTGTATGCAAGCACTGGCACATTTAGCGACGATATGGATACGACTGATTACACGACAACAATTCCAGAAGATGATGTGTCGTTTGGTGCTATTCCGCCAGTTAATCCGACACCACCAGAAGAACCAGAAGCACCACACTTCGAGAATAAAACTTGGGGTGCTGACTCAATGGTCAATCCTGAGCCGCCTGAAGCAGAACCTGAACAACCTGACGATACAATCAGTGAAGCTGTCCGTCCATCACAGCCAGCAGATTCTGAGGAAGCAACGGAACAAAAGAATGAAAACGAACCAAAATAAACATCTATTAAACTTTACTGTACAAGAGGCCTCTGTTTCCGATGAAGGAACTTTACAGCAACTGATGACAGATACAGCCTCTTGGCTAAAGAGTCGCGGTTCCATGCAATGGAGCGACATTCTGGAAGGAAAAGATGTCCACGAGCTAAAGACACGTATTCGAGACGGTGAAGTCTTTTTAGTTCGCAAAACCCATCACATTGCAGCGGCTTTTATTTTACGGAAAACAGCAAGCGATTGGGATGAACGTTTATGGCGTGATCATGGCTACCAAACTCCTGCGAGATATTTGCATCGATTAATGATTGCTAGAGATTTCGCCGGGCAGAATTTGAGCAAAGATATCCTAGATTGGGCTAGTGTGGAGTCTTTACAAACCGGCTATCCATATCTGCGCCTTGATTGCATCGCTGACAACGAAAAGCTCAACACACTCTATCAAAATGCTGGCTTCGTCAAAAAGGCGATTGTTGATGGCTTCTGTATATACGAAAAACGAACGTAGGATTAAGTCCTACGTTCGTTTTTCATTTATTATGCGCGGAGGGCATTGAGCGCAAAATCATCAAACAAAGTCCGAATACGCTCATTCGCTAAATCATAATCGTCAGCCTCAAAAGCATCCGCAATAGCCGTAAATTTCTTAATCGTCAAGTCCCGCTTATCCTCGGAACCCTGCTTCAAAACTGTTTCCATTGAAAAATTATTAATCGTAAAAAAGACACGCTTCACATTCTCATAATAATATGGGTTAGAATCATGCTTTAAAATACGGAAGAAAAATTGATGTTGATTGAAAATATAATCCTCCATATCTTGCAAATAAGAAGAACGGTCCATCGAAGCAATATAATTCCTCAATGCTGCGATATCCACCGATGTATTTTGCTCCTTCATTTTTTGAATCGTAGCATCCATAAATACCTTGATAACTTCCAAAAGATGACCATATTTAGCCGGGTCAATCATCGAATCACGGACAACAACTCCACTATATGTACGGTAATCTAGAATTCCCTCCGATACCAGTGCCGTAATCGCCTTACGAATTGGTGATCGGCTCACTTCTAATTCCTTCGCCAAACGTTCCTCCGTCAAATGCTCATTCGGCTTTAGCTCTCCTTTTTTTATTTTCTCGATAATGCTAAAATACACCATTCTGTCTAGCGTCTTATATTCTCGTTTACTTTTCAATAGCTTCGACACCCCTATCTTAATTACCAACATTGTAGCATAACCTTCCAAAAATTTCACCTATCGGAACGTTTTTATAATAAAATAATTGACCAGTTCCCGAACAATTGTCTCCGCCTTATCAAAATTCTTCGTTATTAGGAGTTCATTCATGCGCATACAGTGCTCAATTAAGTAGGCTCCATTATGAAACGGGATTAATATAATTTCCTTCGGGGCTTTCGTCAAAAAGTCGATACCCATCTTTCTAACCGTACTATCAGCATAAGAATTACCCATATAAGCAATAAAATCAAAAATAACCTGCCAAACTTCCTCTGCAAAACCCGTGCTATTATCAGCTTTTAAGTAACCTTCCATCATCGATAAGCGTTTATACAAATGCTGTGGCTCAAATAAGATTCCCTTATTTTCGATTTTCCCCATTGTTTTAATCGTCAAAACCTCTAGCATTTCCAACATCTCGATGAACTTGCCAACCGTCACTTTCGTCTCACTAACAAAGGCTCCGCGATTGCTTTCAATTGTTAAAAAACCTTCCGTTTCAAGCATGACCAAGGCACGGCGCACCGGCGTTCTACTAATGCCAAGCTCTTTTGCAACCGTATTCTCAGGCACACGATCCCCTGTTCGCAACTGCCCATTCAAAATTTTCTCCTTCATTATCTCGTAAGCTTTTTTCTCATAGTTCTGTTTTTCCATTAAGATCAGTTCCTCTCGAAGTCCCATTTTAAAAGTACTTTTTGCGCCAAAATACAATGGTTGTAATAATCGTCACTATAATTGTTCCCATCATAATCAACCCAAATGCATATTCATTATCTGAAAACGGTAGCTTTACATTCATCCCGTAAATGCTCGCCACAATTGTTGGTAATGACAAAATAATCGTAAACGATGTCAAAAACTTCATTACTCGGTTCAAATTATTCGCAATTACAGATGAAAAAGTATCTGACATTCCACCTACAATTTGCGTATATGTATCCGTCATCGCAATAGCCTGCTTATTTTCGATAATGACATCCTGTAATAACTCCTTGTCCTCGTCCTTATCTGTATAATGTGCCGCGACAACCATCTTCTCTAATATCGCTTTATTCGACTGTAGTGCCGTTGCAAAAAAGACTAGACTACGCTGAATCGCCATAAATGCGTACAATTCCTCATTTTTCATCGATTCTCTAATATTTTTCTCAAGTGTATGCATGTGCTCAATTAGACTGTTCAAATATTTCAAGAAATAATAAGCAACCGCATATAAAATCTGTAAGACAAATGCAATATGATTTGCCGTATCATATTGTTCCATTCGCCTATCTATAATGTCCTCTAAAATAGGTATTTGTTCCAGCACAACTGTCACGACAACTTCTTTTGTTGTAATAATGCCAATTGGAATCGTCTTAAACTCCAAGAAACCCATCTCATCTTTCGCCTCAATCGGGCAATCTATAATAACGAGCGAATGCTTAAAGCTTTCTTCCACGTGCTTTAATTCAATTCGAGAGCGCTCCTCCCTATCCAACGGGTCTAAAATATGATCTCTGGGTATTTCGAACTTCTTCGAGAGGTAGTCAACCTCATCAGGAGTCGGCGCCATAACGTGAACCCAGCTACCCTGTTGATAACTATCAATCTTCCGTATTTCAGCATCTTCCTGTGTTTTATAATACGTAATCATTTCCGTACCTCCCATCAAGTCATAATAGGAATATGCAATCTTTACAATACATTTCATTTGTGTTACAATTATTATTAGTAAAACATATTCTGTAACAATGCGAGGTGAGCGTCATGGAGTCGATACAAATGATTTTGATTGGTTTTTGTTTCGCTATCTTTTTCTTTGCGCTATCTTTTGTTATTAGTAAGCTTGGTAAAATCTCGGTTTATTGGGTCTCACTTGGAGCAAATGCAGGATTCTTTCTAGCTTTTCTACTTGTGCAACGAGCTTTCCCAGCAGAAGCCCGAAATGCCCTGTTCTATTTGAATCTAGGTATCCTAACTTTCGTACTCATTCAAGCCGCACTTGGGCTTGCCCATTGGCTACTAAAGAAAGCAACAGCGCGCCAAAAGAATTGGAAACATTCCTAAATTAATTATAGCAAAATTTTGCCTATAAAGAAAAGCTAAGCATTGTGTTCGATGCTTAGCTTTTACTATTCGATACCACTTTAATTACTATCCCATTAGGGTCTTCTACTAAAATACTGTGCTCAGTTGCTTCTTGAAAAGTTATCTCATTCTTTGCGAAACGTTCGGCTATTACACTAATTGCCTCCTCCATCTGAATAGTGTAGAAAGCTAGCCCCGTCTCTAATTCCCCTAAGTTAGGTAAATCTCGACCTGCCCAAATATTTGTACCGATATGATGATGATAATCACCCTCTGCGAAAAATAAGGCTGACGGAATTTCTGTAGTTAGATTAAGTCCTAAGACAGTTTGATAAAACGTCCGAGCTGCCTCTAGATCACGAATTTGTAAATGGATATGGCCTATTTTTGTATCATGTGGTGCACCACTCCATTCCAATTCTACCCCTGCCATCAATATCCCGTCACCATCGACTTCATTTGTAGCCATGGGAAGATTACCAAATTCGTCACGCTGCCACTCACTCCTAAGTCGATCCGCGTAAACTTCAATACCGTTGCCATCTGGATCACGGAAATATAGCGCCTCACTATAAATATGGTCTCCCGCACCATCTATTAGGTAGTTGCTTTCCAACATATGATGTAAAAAGCTACCCAACTCCGCTCTATTAGGAAGTAAGAATGCCGTGTGATACAAGCCTATTTTCGCTTGTTTAGGCGTGTTGCCATGCTTTACTTCGATTAATTCCACGAGCACTCGGCCACCTATGCCTAATGCTATTTTCTCACCCTCATTTTTGATCACTTTCAACCCGATAATTTCTTGATAAAAAGTTGCCAAAGTCTGTTTATTTCTCGTTTTTAAAACTACTTTTCCAATTTCCATACAGGTCATCCTTTCGTTGTAACTAATATAATTACAACACAATCGCTCTCAAAAGTCCATTTTTATGCTTACAATTAGTAAGTGATTATTTTCGCTTTTCATACCCGTTTAACTTTCGATACAATATCGAACGATGCAACCCTAATTGAGATGCAGCCTTTGATATATTCCCACTATTACGCTCAATCATTTTTTTGATACAGTGAGCCTCCACCTCAGACAAATACGTTTTTAGGTCAACAAAACTATCTATGCGTTCTTCATAATACATATCGAGTATAGAAGTGGATTTTTGGTTTGTTGGTATCTCTTCCAAATTTATTCTCCTCCTCCAGATTTGCTCATTATTGAACATATTATAACATAAAAACAGCTAAGAAAATATAAGTAGATTCCCTCTGTATAAAGAAGATGCACCGAATAAGTTCGACACATCTCCTTACTGTTAAGCCGTAATTTCGATTTGATTTCCTTCACTATCTAAAATAACACTCTCATAATAGCCATCCCCAGTCGTTCTTGGACCACTTTCCAGCGTATAGCCATCATCTTGAAGTTGCTTCGTTAGTATATCCACGCGCTCTTTACTACCAACCGAAAAAGCGATATGTGCCCAACCTAACATTGCGTTTTCTTTCGTATCTACAACGTCTATCCGTTGCATAATTTCAAGCCTTGCACCTATAGGATAACTAATAAAATAAGACGAAAAACCTTTCTTGACATTTGTATATTTGTCATTGGAAACCCCATTAAAATAGGTCGTATAAAAAGTTTTAGCTCGCTCAATATCCGCCACCCAAATTGCCACATGTTCTATCTTCATTTTACCGCTCCCGCTTTCATTTTTTTCTTTGTAAACTCAAAATTCTTCATCCATGGTCGTCCTTTTTTCAGCGACCAGTAGCCAATGAGAACGAAAACTAGCGAACCGATAACATCAACAATAATATCTCCCATCGTATCCGCCAATGCTTCCCGCCCAACAAGCGGTGTACCATTTGACATAGCATAGCGTTGCATATTTAAGTTCATCAAGCCATCGAATGTGTATTCATAAATTTCCCAAAAAGCACCTAAAGTAACAGCAAAACAGAATGCAAATACAGAAATGAAACCGGGCTTCATTTTCATGACAACGTGCTTGTCATTATTTAGCAAGTTGACAAACGAGAAACCTATCGCTCCAAGCATCGCACCACTAAATGTATGCAAAATTTTATCCCAATGCGGAACTGTGGAATAGAATTTTTGGACAGTTCCTAAGTAAATAGATGCATATAGAAAGACAAGAAATAAAATATACACAAGACCTGGTATCTCAAATTTAAAGCGGTGAGATAGAATCGTTGGTAATAGCAAAATAATAACTCCTAAAACACACTCAAACAACAGAAAAATATAATCGCTGCGAAGCGTCACTTTTGGCTCACCTGGCGTTTGCTCTATCGGCGCCAAGAAAACTTGAATCGTAATAAAAACCATCGAAATACCCATTGAGACGAAAATAAAGATTGCGATCCATTGCGCGATACTAACTTCTTTTAATTTTTTTAACATCGTTTTCATCTCCATTCTTCCTATATAATACAATCATTATAGCAGAGTTCAGTAAAGTTCTCCTATTTCACCAACTAAAACAGCCGTTCCAGTAATCTCGATTGCATAGCTTGCATCTAGCCGTTCCACATGAACCACCACTTTGCCATCACGACCAACTTCCATTCCTTGCTCCACAATAATTTCAAAAGATTTATCGATATTCTTCGTCATATACTCGGCGTAATAAGCTCCCATAACTCCCGATGCCGTTCCAGTCACTGGGTCTTCGACTGTTCCCGAATAAGGGGATGAGAAATGCCTAGCATGCATCGTTGCGCTATAATCAAATGTTTCCAAGCAAAAAGGATGAACAGAAGCATGTGGCATCTCTTGAAGGATAGCAGGAAATCTAGCATTATTTGGATTCATTTTTGCAAAACTCGCTAATTTTTTTATAGGTACGAGCAATGTCCATGTTCCCGTACTACCGTACATAATCGGCCACTCGTCAGCCAAATCAGCTTCTACTAAACCAATAGATCTTGCTAAATCAGTCCGCGAGCCCAAGAAAGCCTCAAAAACCGGCATTGCCTGTTGCATTGTCATCCAAACCTTTCCGTTTTCCGAACGAGCCAGTTTCACATTCAAAATACCTACTTTAGTCTCTACCCGAATTTCACCTTTTTCATTCAAAAAATCGTGATCTACTAAAGCATGAATTGCCGCCATTGTGCCATGACCACAAAGATTCATCTCATGTCCTGGCGTAAAATAACGCAACTGAATATCTGCCACTTCTGATTTCATTGCAAATGCTGTCTCATTAAACCCTATCTTCTCCGCTATTTCCTGCATTTTTTCTGTCGTTAAAGCATCTGCCTCTATCACAACCCCTGCCGGATTACCTTTTCCAGGAATATTACTAAACGCATCATAGTGATATATTTTCAACTTCATCAACTCCCTTACTCAAATTATATCATTTATTTCCCAGGAAATAATCTTAAATCGTCAAACTAGCGTCACATAAGCATGCTATAGTTAGCTTCGAACAAACCTAAGGAGGAGAAAATATGAAAAAAATGATAATAGCGGGCTTGGCATTGTTTCTCATAATTAGTACAGCATGCTCACACAATTCAAATGCCGAAACATCTTCACAAATCGAAAAAGAAAATAATAAGCGGATTGAATATGCACAAGGTGATTTCACATATGAAGCAATCCCTGAAACATTCACACTAAAAGTAACAAAAAATGGCACCACTGAAACCATTGCCGAACCTCAAGAAAAGCGCACTGTAACGAACCTTAAAAAAACAGCCACCGAAACAAGCTGGGACTATCCTGATGATAAACTTCACGTCACTATCAAAAAAGAAGCCAAATCATTAGCTGTATCCATTCATTCCACTAATCCAAAAACTTCTCACTTTGAATGGCCTCGGGTTGATGCCCCAAGTTATACGTTACCAATCTCAGAAGGAAAACAAATTCCACAAAACGATTCTGCATGGAAAAAGTATTTTTCTACAGACGGTGAACAGACGATGAATGAATATTTTTCAATGAAGTTTTTCACCTTGAACAAAGAAAAGTTCGCTGTTTCTTATGTTATGCCTGACACTTACAATAACGATATTTTATTTCAAACTAACCCTGCTATCCAGTTTAGCATCAAGCATACATTTTCATCTGTCAACAAAGAGAAGGATTACAAATATCAGATTTTCATCACAGATAATGACCCCGTTGCAATCGCTAAGAATTATCAAAATTATATAAAAGACCAGCATCAATTCACCACATTAGCCGAAAAAGAAAAACAAAATCCTGAGATAAAAAAACTATATGGTGCACCTCATGCTTACCTTTGGAACAGCCGTGTTTTAACTGAGGAGGATGTACATTGGAATAAGTTAAAAACATCTATTGATAATCCTCTTTTTGATTGGATTGGGAAATTGCTTGATAAGTACGGTGAAGACGGTTCGACCGAGTATCGCACCGTTCTTAATAACATTAAAAACGGTGAATTGTATCAATATGAGAAAAATATGATGCTAAACGCTTTTCAATACACCCTGCAAATGCCACAACTTTATAACCCTGATATATTCAAAAATCCAGATGCTACTGCAAAAAAATACATTGATAAAGGCATTAAAAACCTGAACGAGCAGGAGCTTTATGACCTAAACAAACACCTGATCGGTAGCCATATTGAGGGCTTGACTACACCTATCAATGATTGGGGACAATCCAATTCTACGTCACTTATCAAGAAGATGGAACAAGCTGGTATTAAAAATGCTTGGATTGGCCTTCCGAATTGGGTGAATGGTCTAATGAATCCTCTTTCTGTAGATGCGGCCGCTGCGGCTGGTTATCTAGTAGGACCTTATGATTCCTATCAATCGATTCAGCAGGATGCAAGTATTGATTGGAATACCGCTTCTTTTCCGGATCCGACACTTTATGAAAATGCGACTGTCGAAAATGAACAAGGCGATAAGCTCACAGGTTTTCTAGGCAAAGGTCGCAAATTAAACCCAACACTCGTTTTCAATGCCGTTAAAACACGCGTAGATGGCATTTTGGCAGAAGGAATTGGCTTTAATTCTTGGTTTATGGACGTTGATGCAGCCGGTGAGCTCCATGATGATTTCGCAAAAGCACATCCTACAACACAAAAAGAAGATGCCGCAGCTCGGATGAAACGTCTTGATTACCTGAATAACAAAGGTTTCGTTATCGGTTCAGAGGGCGGTAACGATTATGCTGCCTCGCACATTGCTTTTGCTCATGGATTGGAAACACCTGTTATTAAATGGGATGACCCTGATATGCGTGAGAATGAGGACAGCCCGTACTTTGTAGGGAAATATGGTGCAATGGATGGCAAGACACCAACACGATATAGCAAAATTGTTCCTATCAAAGATGAATATAAACCAATTTATACAAGTCCAGTCTACTCCATCCCCCTTTTCAAATTAGTCTATAATCGCTCAGTAATAACAACACACCACTGGGAATGGGATAGTTATAAGATTAAAAATCAATCTGGTGAGCGTCGTCTTAAGGAATATTTATACAATACGCCGCCACTATTCCACCTTGACGAAGATACTTGGAAACTACATCAAGATGATATTACTGCTAATATGAAAAACTGGACCCCTTTCCAGCAAGAAGCGCTGAAACACGAGATGACTAACTTCCAAACACTTGATTCCGATCGCCTTGTTCAAAAAACAGAGTTCGGATCTAAATTGCAAGTTATCGCCAATTTTTCAAATAAGGACTTTTCATTAGAAAAAAATAGCATCCCGGCTCATACTGCCTTGATTATCAATGATGGTAAAATAACAACGATTAGCACTGATAATCTAGATTAAAGTAATATAAACATACCAACTAAATCGGCGACAAATGCTTGCTTTATTGGGAAAATGAATCAATCCCAATGTAAGCTTGAATAAAATATACTATAGCATCTTTTGTTGTCGTCAATTGGTTGATGCGGATTGGTTATTAGTGTCTATTATTTATGAATTTTCTCTATATCTGCTAAATAAAAAGCTAGGAGCAAATTGCTCCTAGCTTTTATCGATTTACTTATCCATTTCTTCTTGTAACTCTCTTTGTCTTTCTTTAAACATGTCGATTGTTTTTTGTAATTTCTGTTGTTGCTCCTCTGTTTGCTCTCGCATGCGATCGATAATCACCTGGAACGCCTCGGAACACTCTGCCCACACATCTTTCTCGCCATCTTTTAATGCATCCCGTGATTGCATATGAATAGCACCGTCCTTTGTTTTCATTTTTCTATATCTATCTTACCTTACAATTATAGCAAAAATGGCATGGATTAGCCAAGAAAAAAATGTGAATAGCATAAATATTCCATTCGCAAAACTGTATAATCTTCATTGTCCAGTTTATATTACCATATAAAAAGCTTGTTCATGGCACCCGTTTTGGCACCAGTGAACAAGCTTCTTCACTGTATTATCTGTCGTTTTTTGTTCTTACTAAATAAGATTCATACAAAACATACGCGACGATAGCAAAAACAACAGGTCCTGCAATCATCCAAATCGTACTATTATAGTCTCCATTTAATGATGGATTAATAATCGTGAAAATATTAGCGAATCCAACCACAATCAGAACAACTGCGGTAGCCAGATACGTTTGCCATTTCTTTTTATAAATAACAAATTCTCTATTCAGTCCGGGTTTTGCTTTGAAGAATGGGAAAGTAAAGGCTAGAAATAAATATGGCAGTGTCATCGATACGTTCGCCATTAATGTAAGCTTATTATAAAACGCAGATGGATTATCCCCACCGAATGATGCTAGCAAAATAATAATGACAACTGCCAAGCATTGCATCCACATCGCAAACTCCGGCATATTTGCTTTGTTCAATCTCGTCATTTTTTTCGGCCAAACTTTTGCTGGTGTTCCTTGAATCAGCGTTTTAAGTGGTGAATAAATCAAAGTGAAAAATGCTCCTGTATAAGCTAAGAACATCGATAAACCGGTAATTCGAGCAAACCATGTTCCGATTGAAGCTGCGTTTGTGGCACTCAGTTGGAACGCGTTTCCAAGCTCGAATCCTAAATTATACATTAATACATATGTTATATTTCCAAGGTTCGTCGTTTTACCGCTAAGTACTTGTAGCCAGTTGGCGCTTATACCCCAAAGAAAAATCCCCAGTGCATAACCGACTGAGATAACAATCGCCGAGATAATAACTCCCTTTGGAAAATTCTTTTCTGGGTTCTTCGTCTGATCTACCAAACCGCCGACTGCTTCAATACCGCCATAGGCAAAAATGGCAAATACCACAAATGATAGTGTCGCAAGCGGCGTTAGGTAGGAGGGGTTTGGCGAATCTATGAAAGATGACCAGCCTGTAATCGGTTGGGCAAACTCTCCACCATTGCCTATAATAATTAGGACACTGACAAGTAGCAATACTAAATTTAACCCTGTAACTGCTATACCCCCAATTGCTGTTACTTTTGAAATTTGTTTTAACCCACGGGAAGCGAAGAATGTAATTACAATCATCCAAACAATGGCTAGTACACCAACCGTTTGCGTTGAAGTCAGCGAGAATAAACGCCATTCTTGTGTTTTATCTCCTCCAAAAATAAAAGTGGAGAGTGGAATCCAAACTTTAGAAGATGTACTCACCATCCAGATAACATAGGAAGCAAACCACATAAAGGTTCCTATAAAAGCAAAGCGTGGACCTATGCTGTCATTCATCCAAGAAAAAATGCCCCCTTGCTCATTCTTGTATGTTGAACCGAATTCCGCCATCATTAAAGCATATGGTATAAAGAAACAAATTGCTGATAAAATATACCATGGAATCGCACCATATCCCATCAGATAAAATGCGGATGGACTATTTGCAAACCCGAATACCGAGGTGAAAATCATCAGTATTAGTCCAATTAATGTTAACTTTTTCACTGGTGTTGTCATATGTATCCCCCAAATTTTTTATTATTCATTTGATCAAAGTGATAATAAAGACCCTATTTATCTGATATTAATTTGTAAAAAGACTGTTTTTTATTTGTATAATACAATAAATAAGTTCTTAACAAATGGATTATACCACATTTACATTCTATTGGTCATCTGTTTATCTGCCTGTTTTATTGGATATATTTTACATAATCAACTATTTTAGTGTAGTAATGATGTTTTGTACAATAAAAAGTTGTCAACCTGTTTACTATTAATTAGAACAGCAGGAAGACAACTTTTATTTATAATATTGGTGATAGTAAACTTGCTAACGTTTCTTTCATGCGTTGTGTTCTTGACTTAGCTTTCATGTCAGCTTCCGTAAATAGGTGACTTTCAAGGAAGTCTGCATTAAAGTCACGCTCTAGTTGTACGACGGCGTTACAACGGTCATAGAGAAAAACCATTAATTCATGATTTAAGCGGAAACTACGGATATCAAAATTCGCGGTTCCTACTGCCGCACGTTCTCCATCGACAAGCATTACCTTTGCATGTATAAATGAATCGCTGCGATACGAATACATTTTTGCACCCGCATCAATCATTGTTTGGATGTAAGCATTACTTCCGTGAAAAGAAACGCCCCGATCGCCTTTACCTGGAACAATGACGCGGACATCAATACCACTCATTGACACGCGGCGGATAACGGCCAATGATTCTTCATCTGGTACGAAATAAGGACTGGCAATCCAAACAGATCTCTTGGCTGAGTCCATGAGGTCAAGCATTGAATCACGAACCCATTTCTCTTTATCATACGGGCCACCATATACAATTTGGACCCAGTCATCTGCTCCTTCAACTGGCTGGGCGTTGAGGTAACGTGAGATTCCAGCTTCACTAATAAACTCATCAGCAGCACCCACACGATTTTCCATATAAACCCAATCAAACAAGAAAGATTCTTGTAGTTCGATGACACCTGTACCATCGATTTGCATATGTGTATCGCGCCAAACCTCAAAGTCTGGCGTATTGCTACGATATTCTTCTCCTACATTGAGGCCACCTGTGAAACCAATCTTGCTATCAATAATAATCATTTTACGGTGATTCCTTAGATTTGCTGTGCGTGCAATCCAGATGGAACGCACAGAATCATAAGCATGCACCTTGGCACCGGCTTGTTTTAATGGCTCCAAAAATTCATCTTTTAAATGGGCAGATCCCATGCCGTCATACATAAAGCGGACGGTAACTCCTGCCTTTGCTTTTTCAATTAAAATATCGCGAATTTCAGTTGAAATTTCATCTTGGCGGTAAATATAATATTGGATATGAATGTGATCCGTAGCCTTGCGTAATGCAGCTAATATAGCCGGAAATGTTTCTGATCCATTGGTTAAAATAGTTACTTTATTACCGTTGATTGGGCGGATATCAGTTAGTGCGAACAGGCTCTTTGACAGTTCAGGTAGTTCTTTTTCGGATTGTTGGATAGGCAAATTATGTATTGCCTCGATTAGTTTTTCTTTTTCTCGTACTTGGTTAGTTGTGAAAATCCGGCCTTGCGGGTTTCTACCGAAGAATAGATAGAGTATTACTCCAAATACTGGTAGAAAAAATACAGCAGCTAACCACGCGATTTTTGAGCTGGTGTTTCGCTGGTCCCAAAGAAGTAGGCGCACTGCAATGATAACAGCCCCAATTTCTCCAGCGATTGTTGCAAAAGCTAAGATGGCCCCTGACCATGTGTACAAGTAGTAACCGACTAGAGCAAATAAAACTAATATAACGATAACCTGAATTAATTTTTGCATTGGATGGCTCCCTTTTCTTAATTTATCACCTAATTATACATGGAAATGGGGAATTTGTCCTGTTCTATACAAAAACATCAGTATTTCCAAATTTTGAACTTGCCCGCGTCGTGCAGATCTTTTACGATAACCGTAATTATTGGCGCTAGAATAAGGCCGATGATACCGAATAATTGTAAACCGATGTAGAGCGTGAACAGCGCCACTACTGGATTTAGCCCGAGTTTTGTCCCAAGAATTTTTGGCTCGATGATGTTTCTGATAACGGTAATGACGATGTATAAGATGAGAAGCTCAATCGCAAACGCTAAATCACCATTAATGAAGGCGAGTAGCACCCATGGAATCATGATACCACCCGTTCCAAATACCGGAATCATGTCAAAAACAGAAATTCCAAGTGCAATCCAAATCGCGTTTGGAACGCCTAGAATTGTGAGTCCGATGAAAAGCTCAACGCAAGTGATACCAGCGATAATAAGATATGCTTTAATATAATCTACGGTTGTTGTTTTGAAATGTTTATGCACGTTTTGCACAGTTTCATTCACGCGATCTGGCAGTTGCTTTCGCATAAATGCACCGACCTTATCGAAATCCCAAACGATGAAAAAAGAAAATAACATGCTGAACGAAAAAAAGATAAAAATACTTGGTAATGAGAGCGTCACAGAAGCAACCCAGCTCGCAATACTGCCAGATAATGAGAGTATGAAACTCCCAGCCTTAGCGATAACAGCATTGAAAACGTGATAGTATTGTTGAACGAGATCTGGTGCAATATTTTCAATCCAGTCCGCGCCCCAGTCCTCAATTTTTTGCAATGCTGGCAATATATCGTTCTGATAATAGCTAGGAATATTACCGATAGAACTACCGAGGAATTTGAACAATTCTAGCATGCCAAGAATGAGCAAACCGCTAAGAATCGCATAAAACAGTAACATGACGATAAGCCCCCAAGCACTACGGTTGCCCCATTTCGTCTTACGCGCTAGAAAACGAGTCAGTGGCATACACATCCAAGCCAATCCAAATCCAATTAAAAATGGATACGTCAGTGGCAAAACATATTTAATAAACAGCAAAATAATAGCAACGATACTAGCAAAATACAAAAAACGAATTAAAAAACGCCTCTGCCTCTCCAAATTCGACTTTTCGCGATGCTCCTCTTGTTTCTGCTCCATTCCAATCCCCAACCTTCTCTATATAAAATCGTATTTTCTCGGGAAGCCCCGTATGTATCGCCAAACCCCAGCGAGCCGAGAAGGCTGTAGTTCCTAGACAAAAGCGAGCACCGAAGTGGAGCGTACGACTTGTACGTGAGCATCGGAGCACAACTTTTAACGACGGAAATACGGTCTTCTCGGCTCGCTGGGCCGGTTTTTAGAAGAAATCGTGCATCATAGACTTAATCTCTTTTACTGATTTATCCATGTCTGATTGTTCTTTTTCGTTTAGTGGCATTTCAATGATGAACTTGATTCCTTCGCGATTAATAACCGCCGTTGAGCCAATATAAATATCATGATGGCCGTATTGACCTTCTAAATAAACGGAAAGTGGTAAAATTGCGTTTTCATCGTTGAAAATAGCTTGTGTTATGCGGGCAAGGGAAATCGCGATACCATAATAGGTAGACCCTTTATGCTCAATGATTTCATAAGCTGCATCGCGAACTTTATGGAAAAGTTCATCTAAGACATCATCGGTGATTTCCGGATGATCTCGCGTCCATTCTTTGATTTGTAATCCCCCAATATTGGCGTGGGACCAAACAGGGAATTGGCTATCACCGTGCTCACCAAGCGTATAAGCTTGCACATCCCGGGCATCAACACCAACAAGTTCAGCGAGTGCCTGTTTGAAACGTGCGCTATCAAGAGATGTTCCTGAGCCGATGACACGATGTTTCGGCAGGCCTGAATATTTCCAAACAGCATATGTTAAGACATCCACTGGGTTTGATGCTACTAAAAATAATCCGTCAAAACCGCTTGCCATAACACTATCCACAATTGCTTTGGTTATTTTCAAATTTTTACCGATTAAATCTAATCTAGTCTCACCTGGAGCTTGTGCTGCGCCTGCCGTAATAACAACAAGGTCCGCATCTGCACAATCATCATAGCTTGCAACATAGATTTGTTTTGGCGAAGTATATGCCAGGCCATGCGATAAATCCAAGGCGTCACCAGTTTTTTTTCCTACGTTCAAATCTATAATCCCAATTTCGCGTGCAATACCTTGTGACGTCAATGCGAAGGCATAGCTTGCTCCAACATCTCCCGCACCCACTAAAATTACTTTTTGTTTGTCTTTACGCATATTTCTCGTCTCCTTTTTGTTTGCGATTTTTAACCGCTTTTTGAATTTCTACAAATACTAATGGGAAAACAGACAATCCAAATGCTAGCAGCCAATGAGTCAAGCTTAGTGGTACAAGATAGAACATATCGGCAACAGGCGGAATCAAAACCATTAGTAGAATAATCACCATCGATAACATTGCGCTAAAGAATAGTGGCTTATTAGATAAAAAACCAATTTTGAAGATAGATTCGTCGCTGCGAACGTTGAAAATATGGGAAACAGAAGACCAAGCTAAAATGACGAATGCCATTGTCATCCCGACATCTGCACTCGCGCCGATGTCTGCATTAACATCGACGAATCTTCCAATATAAAATCCAATCAGCGTTACAACGGTAAACACAACAGCTTGCGTCGCGACTTTTGCACCCAAACCATTCGCAAAAATACCGCTGTTTTTCTTCATCGGTGCGCGATTCATCACATTAGCATCTGCCTTTTCACGGCTTAAGCAAAAACCAGGGATACCATCAGCGACCACGTTAATGAGTAGCAACTGTACTGCAACAACCGGTGCACCCCATCCAAGTATAATCGCAATGAACATAATAAAAATCTGTGAAAAGTTCGTGCTGAGCAAGAAATAAATTGTTTTGCGAATATTTTCATACGCCGTCCGCCCTTCCGAAACCGCATCCACAATCGTCGCAAAGTTATCATCTGTAATAACCATATCTGCTGCATTTTTAGATACGTCAGTACCCGTAATCCCCATTGCAGCACCAACATCAGCAGCTTTCAAGGCCGGCGCATCATTCACACCATCCCCAGTCATCGTCACGACTTCTCCATTTTTCTGCCATGCTTGTACAATTCTAATTTTATCCTCAGGACTCACACGTGCATAAACTGCATAATCACGTACCGTACGCTCTAATTCTTCCTGTGACATCTCCGCAAGCTCAGCACCAGTAATCGATTTATCCCCATCTTCTAAAATTCCAATTTCCCGAGCAATCGCCGAAGCCGTCACGATATGATCTCCTGTAATCATGACAGTTTTTATTCCCGCACGCTTCGCCTCTGAAACTGCGCGTTTACTCTCAGGTCGCGGTGGATCAATCATACCAACCATGCCTGCAAAAGTTAAATCATGTTCGAGCGCTTCCGCCGTCAAATCCTCCGGCATTTCTGCATAACGCTTATATCCCACAGAAATAACGCGCAGTGCCTTCTCCGCAAATCGATCATGAATATCGCGCGCCTGTTCTAGCAATTCATCCGAAAAAGCAACTGGAATTCGGTCAAAAGCTCCCTTTGTAATCGAGAGGAATCCACCGTTCACTTCATGAATCGTTGTCATCAGCTTACGCTCCGAATCAAACGGTAGTTCAAATACCCTTGGCGACTTCCGCTCCAAATCAGCCTTTACTAATCCCTTTTCATTCAGCAAACGAATGATAGAAGATTCCGTCGGGTCACCAATAATCGTTTCCACACCGTCCGTAACTTCAATTGTCGCGTTATTTGATAGACTCAACATTTCCAGTAATTCATTTTCCTGCGCATCAAATGTTTCATCCACTGATTTTGGTGGCACGCCCACCGACCAAATCTGCTGAATTCGCATTTTATTCTGCGTCAACGTCCCTGTTTTATCCGAACAAATCACCGATGTATTACCGATTGTTTCTACAGCAGGAATCCGTCTAATAATCGTATTTTTTTTCACCATATTCTGAACGCCATAAGCAAGCGTGATCGTCACAATAACTGGAAGCGTCTCAGGAACTGCCGCAACCGCAAGCGATACTGCAATCATAAGCATTTCGATTATTGTTTCACCATGCCATAATCCAATCCCAAAAACAAGTACGCCGGCAATCAGTGCCACAACGCTTAAGCGCTTCGCAAGCTCTTTCAAACGTTTTTGTAACGGCGTCTCTGTCTTCTTCGTCGCATTAATCAGGCTTGCAATTTTCCCCATTTCCGTACGCATCCCAGTTTCCACAATCACCGCACGAGCGCGTCCACCTGTCACCAAGCATCCCGAAAACAACATATTAAAGCGATCCCCAAGTGGAGCCTTCTCCGTTACAATCGCGTTCGCATCCTTCTCTACTGGCAAACTTTCTCCTGTTAATGCCGACTCCTCGACTTGCAAACTGTTGCTCTCAATAATCCTTGCATCTGCCGGAATCATATCTCCCGCACTGAGCTCAATTACATCACCAGGTAGTAGCTCTGTCGCATCAATTTCTCGTTTCAAGCCATCGCGAATTACCAACGTCATGTGTGCATTCATATTTTGCAGTGCCTCAAGCGCCCTTTCTGCGTTATTCTCCTGGTAAATCCCGAGCACCATATTCAGCACTACAATCGCCAAAATAACAATGACTTTCGGATACCCATAACCCGTCGTAATCGCCAAATAAAGCGAAATAGCTGCGGCTACAAGTAGAATAATCGTCGTGATTTCAAGCAAATGGTGCCCAATTTTAGCAAGTAACGTCTCCTTTTGCCCTTCCTCAAACTTATTTGGTCCGAACTCTGCCTTTTTCTTCGACACAGTCGCACTCGTTAACCCTTTTTCAGCACTCGTATGCAACGCTGTATAAATGGCTTGTATTTCTTTTTCCATCCATTTCATCCTGATTACCTCCACACTCTGTTTTCCAACTTGTGATACGATCTTAAAATGATTGCATTATTAAAGTAATCTTACAATTCGTGTCTTGGTGGTGTATGTAATGACTCTCGCTATTCTATCTATTCCCGAAAAAAAAGACTAAAACCCTTTCTATAAAAATTTTCTCATCAGTAATCTTTAAAAGTGAAACCAACGACTAATTGTAAATAGTATGAAAAATGCAATTGCAAAAAATTAAGCACAATCCCCCTTTGCACTTAAGCCTTGTTTTCACCTTTAATAATACCATAAAAAGGTCACAAACCGAACCACATTGATTTCTTTTTTTCGTCAAAAAAGGAGTGCCCATCAACAAGAGGCCATAATATAACTATAGCTAAGATACAAAAATCGCCTTACCCAACATAGTGGATAAGGCGAAAATAATGCTTTAAACAAGCCACGCAGAAATGTTTGGCTTCGGGAGATTTGGCATCAATTTATTTATAAAGCAAAAAAGTCACTAAGTACTTTTGCTGTGTCTGCAATCAGTTGATCATCATATTTATCATCTTTGCCTGCTTTTTTGGAAAAAATAACCCAAACGAGCGGTTTCGCATCTTTGTCCTTAGGATAGATGACTGCGATATCATTACGTGTGCCATATGAACCCGCACCAGTTTTGTCGCCAATAGCATAGCCATCTGGAACACCTGCGCGAATTAATTTATCACCAGTTGTATTATCGATTAATGTTTGTTTGAAGTAATCCAAACGATCAGCCGCCATGTTTCCTTCTGTCGCTAAGAACGAGAGCCCTTTTGCCATTGCTTCTGGTGTCGTTGTATCACGCTTATCTCCAGGCTTTGCTTCATTTAATTCCGGTTCAATACGATCGGCTTGCGTTGTTTTATCGCCAATTTTCGCCAGTTCTTTTTGATAGCCTTTAGGTCCGTCCAATTGATCAAACAAAATATTTCCAGCTGTATTATCACTGTATGTCATTGCCGCGTTAATAAGTTCCTTGACAGTCATTCCATCTTCCACATGTTTTTCCGTCACTGGCGAGTAATCAACTAAATCTTCTTTTGAAAATTTAATACGCTTATTCAGCTGATCTTCTGTTAAATTTTTAAGTAATAATCCGCCAGCAATCGCTTTATATGTGGAAGCGTAGGCAAATCGCTCTTTGTCATTATAGCTGACCTGCCTATCATCATCCAAGTTCACACCGTAAACACCTAGCGTTGCACCGTACTTTTCTTCTAGTTTTTTTAATTCTGCCTCCACATTGCTTCCATCTTTTTTCTGCTCAGGTGCATTTTTCAACTTCTCAGCCGAAGCCTCTTTATCGGGACTACCACATGCAACCAAAGCTGTTACAGCAAAAAGGAACATCAAACCTATTAAACACTTCTTTAAAAACATCTCTCCAACTCCTCTCTTATTTCGTACAAGTTCTACTTTACCTTTTAAACGTAAATAAAGCGTACAGAAAACAGAAAGAAAAGATTAAGTCTTTAAATACTTGCTTGCAAAAAAAGCCACAAAGATATCTCAGATGTGATTCTTAATGGCCTTTTTATTCCTATTATAACTCAGCTTTAATACTCGAAACGCGTCCCGAGATAACTGGTAAATTCCCGTTTTTAGTACGAATAGCATCGATTAGCTCTTTCTCCTGCTCGATATTTTTCATTTTGATGTAGTATCTCAGCTCCATCAAACTCCCCATATTCGTTGTTCTTACTTGTTCTAATGAAATTTCATACGCGTAATCTTGTAATAAGTCATCAAAAAGGTTCGCATAATCAATATCCTCTGGAATCGAGATACGTAGGCTTCGCTCAGCCACTTTGCTTTTCGATCCGAATTTTGTGCGTGTCAAGACAAGCAAGACAATCGCTACAAACACCGAGAAAATCAGTGCATACATTAAATATCCCATTCCAGTCGCAAGCCCAATGCCCATCGACCAAAAAATACTACTAATTTCACGTGCACCGCCTGCTACGGAACGGAAGCGAATCAAACTAAATGCCCCCAAAACAGCAATACCTGTACCAACATTCCCGTTGACGAGCATGATAACGGACTGCACTAAGATTGGCAGAATCGTTAACGTTATGATAAAACTTTGTGAATATGTGTTGCGATACATATGAACGCTAGCAACCAAAACCCCTAATAGAACCGAAGTCCCGCTATACATAATAATTTGCCACATATCCAAGTCTACCGCCGTACTTTTCACTATATTTTCGAACATTTTCAAACTCCTACTTTCTGATTCATTAAATATCTTCTATATACTTGTTCATATTTTGAAAATTTAGATGGGTATAGATCTAAGTCGGAAAGAATATTCGCGAACCATAGCGGATATGCATGCAATGATTTTACTTCCATCAAAATATCAATTTCCGGTGCTACGAGTTCCCCATCATGCCCATTTGCCAATGACAGATCGTTGTTGCGCCATCTTATTTTTGCGTCAAATGTTACCCTAAAACCGTCCTCTTCATATGCGCTAAAAGCTCTCCGGTCATATGAAATAATAACTTTAGGCGCTATTGTCTCTTTCTGTTTGAGCCAAAAAATCTCGTTACTGATTTGCTGATTCAACCTATCATCAAATTTGCACTCTTCCTCACTCTGCATGTATGTGTCCACTTGAGCAAGACGCATCGAAATTCTCCTTTTATATACAATTCCCATTAGCTTTTTCTTAATTTCCAGATAAACCATTTGCTCATCACTTGGCACCCCGTAAGTACGAACTCTAAACTTCTCTTTATATAAAGGCTTCTCGCTCGATCGTTTAATTAAATCATAGTTTTCCGTATCGTAGTAAAGTGAACAAATTGTGTGCAAACCGTACTTGTCTTCCTTCATGTGCGCTGAAATTCGTTCTAGAAACTCCTCATATTTATCTTGATTGAGGATATATTTCTTCTCCTTCCGCTCAAAAATCTGCATTACCTTTCTCCTTTTTCTAAAATTTCCGAATAAAAATTTTATATTCTATCATCTATATAAAATGGTCTAAAATTGACCATGAAGAGTAAGAGAAGCGTACCATATAATGAAACGTTACGCTTCTTGTACTGTAGTTACCATTTTATTTATTAATGCAAAGATCCTGATATTTCAAAGCCAACCATTTCTTTTAATGCTTGTATATCTAAAATTGTAATTGGTTTTGGTGTTAGTTTGACAAGCCCCTCTTCTTCAAATTTTGACAAGATTGTTGTTGCATACTCCCGCGTGATTTGACAATAGCTTGCTAAATGATGTTGACAGATTTCTTTTGGTAAGTGCCCCTCTGATTTGCCTAATTTTTTAGATTCTAAATGTAACAGTGATGCTGCTACTTTCGCTTTTGCTGGTAACAGATTAAATTTGCCATAATAGTTCACGGATTGCGTTAGATTTTCGATAATTTTGAGTAGAATCGAGGTCCCCCAACCTGACTCGTCGATAACATTTAAAACAAAATACGGATCGATAAAATAAGCCGTTGTTTCAGATATCGTCTCTAACTCAAATTGATTGCCCCCTCTCGATAGCAAAGATGCAAAGCCGATAAACTCGCCATCTCCCGAGAATGAGATTGTTGTTTCTTTCGTGTTATGGCTTGCCACAATTTTGGTTAACCCTTTTTCTATATAAATGAAAGAACGATTATCTGTTACCGTGGAATCAATAACTGTTTTTGCTGGTAGTACTTTTTTCTTGGAATATTTATCAAATGATTTATTGGAAAACAGCAGTATTTCCAGAAAATTCTCGTCGATTTCAACACCAAATGTTTGTAGCATAATGAATGCCTCCTTTTAATTTTCACATGATTGCCATCTCTCTTTAGGCTTGTTGCTGCAATAAGGAATCTTTTAAGGCTATCAAACCTTCTTTCAAACTTACTTTATTTGTCCATCCCGTTAATTCTTTGGCACGATCACTGGCAAGCACAGAGCGCTTCACGTCTCCTAAACGCGGTCCTTCTACAGTAATCGCTACCTCTTTTTCAAATACGTCTAAAATCGTGTTGTAAATATCTAAAATCGCAATTTCATCTCCAGTTCCAATATTAAGAACGGTGTTGACTGCTTTTTCAGATACTAGTCGGTTTGCTTCCACAACATCTCCCACATACACATAGTCTCGTGTACAGCCAGTTGGCATATCCGGATAGGTCATTAGAACAGACGGTTTGTTTGCTAAAATATTGTTCACAAAAATTGGAACCACCCCGCACTCGCCATCTGGAATTTGACGTGGACCATAAATATTGGCATAGCGTAAAACGGTATATTCAAAGCCATATGTGTTGGCATAGATGTCAAGATATTTTTCGCCGGCATATTTGGTGATGGCGTATGGGGATAGAAGTTGAGGGGTATCACTCTCTTTGGACTTCTCAGTACCTTCGATGACTTTGCTTAAGGCACCACCGGAAGAGACGTAGATAAATTTCTCGATTGGAAATTGTTGCGTGCACTGGAGTAACACAAGCAGACCGCCAAGATTGATATCTAAATCGTATACGGGGTCTTCCATGGAGCTAACCACAGACTTCTGGGCTGCGTGATGGTTGATAATCTGCGGACGAAAGGATTGGAAGATAGCCATCATTTTAGCGTGGTCTTTAATATCTGCTTCCACAAAAGTGAAGGTATCGTCCGCAAGTAGATGACAAATATTGTCTACTTTACCGGAAGATAGATTGTCGACGCATAGTACCTCGTAACCTTCTCTTATATACATTTCACAAATATGGGAACCGATGAACCCTGCGCCACCTGTGACTAAAACTCGATTTTTCATTTTTTGTTGCCTCCTTCATTAAATTATATCGCGTATTTTCGCCTTTTAATTGCCAATTTGTAAGATACTCGCGATGATTTCTTGTAATTTTGTGAAAAATGTGCTGGATTCCATGGCAATTGCGCTAAAAATCGTGAATGCCCAAAGAATACTGAGATAGACGACCGTTGTTTTTCGGACATCCGGTTGCTTTTTGTTGCTTAAACTCCTCTGTAGTTCGTGCGTGTTCGTTTGCCTTTTTTTGAGCTTTTGTTGGTACTCGGTCTTTTCTTCCTTGGATAATTTATTAAAACGGTGAACGAATTTGCTGTACTCTAAGCCTACTTCTTCTGCGGGACCGTCTAGTCGTACTTCCCCGTAATGCAACCAAATAATGCGATCACATAGGGTGCGCACTTGACTGAGTGCATGGCTGACGAAGAAAATCGTTTTACCTTCTGCTTGGAATTGCGCTATTTTGTCGGTACATTTCTTATAAAATGTCGTGTCGCCAACCGATAAGGCTTCATCAATAATAAGAATATCTGGGTTGATTTGAACCGCAATGGCAAAGCCAAGACGTGCCTTCATCCCACTGGAGTAACGCTTGATCGGTTGGTCGATGAAATCATGTAAATCAGCAAAATCCGTAATCGCTGGAATCATCTCGGCGATTTGTGCATTGGAATAGCCAAGCATGAGGCATTTCAAACGAATGTTTTCCAGACCGGAAAGCGTTGGCTTGAGCCCTGCTCCGATGGCTAATAAAGATACGTCGCCACCTGTTTGCACGCTACCATGACTCGGTGGAAGGATACCGGCCAAGATGTTAGATAACGTTGATTTGCCAGAGCCATTGAGGCCAATTAACCCCACCGTTTCGCCGCGCTTCACCTCAAAAGAAACATCACGTAATGCTAAGAATGCTGGTTTTTTTGCACGCGGATGAAAAAGCGAGCGTAGTTGCTTGGCTGGACTGGTAATCATGCTGTACTGCTTCGATACACGCTGGACAGACACCATACTTTCTATCATTTTTATTCTTCCTCTCTATACATAATCCATGAAACGATCTTTAAAGCGTAGATGCAGGATAGATCCTATGCCAAGGACGAGTAGTGTCATCCCCCAAAAATAAGCGGTCCACCATGGCTCTTCGAAAAACCACTGTCTGGAAAAAAAGCTATCGCGGAATCCTTCGATAATGTATACGAAGGGATTCAATTTCAAAAGTTTCGTCATGAGGGAATATGGGTTAGCTGTCACATCAATGACTGCGCCGGAAATGAAGAATAAAAGGCGCATCGCGGAACCAATAATTAGCTGGTAATCGCGAAATAGAATCGTAATCGTCGCATTGAGCAGAGAAATAGCGTACAGGAATAGGCACATGCACACGAAGTAGTAAAAAAATTGTGTCCAGTAAACAGTCGGGAATAGGTGATTGACGAATAGGAAACCGAGTAAGATAACCAGCATCGTCACATAACTGGAAAGTGACTTAAAAATCGTGATGGACGGCAAAATACTCATTGGAAATTTCACGCGAGAGACGACACTCAAATTACTATAAATCGAGTTGGCACCAGAAATGATAATCGCGCTGATGAAAAACCAAGGAATCATTCCTGCGAGCATCCAGACAATGTACGGAACACCAGCATCCATCGAACTAGCTCCATTCATCCGAACCCCAAAAACAAAGTAATAAATCAATACTTGCAATGTCGGACTGAGCACTTCCCACAACATGCCTAGATAATGACTCTGATAGGTAGCTCGCTGATCATATCTCGCAATTCGCGTAATCTTATGGAAATGCTGCACCTGCTCTTTTAGAATTTGGACCGTTTCTTTCACTGCTTGTTCACTTCTTCCTATTTTTGGATCATTTTAGAGATGGTTTCAAATAAAAATGGGGCGTAATACTGACCCGTTTGGTTGTGGTCACTGTAGTCTTGCAGATCTAACTGGTACGGCACGCCTTTTTGGTCTAATTTTTTCAGTAACGGTTGTAAGTGCTGTGGATAGTGATAGTCCCCTTTCCCAATGTGGAAAATGAAATCTGGGAACGTTGTATTTGTATCGACGAGGTTCATGATGAGTTCGTCGTAATATTTCTCCCCTGCGGCTTTATCTTCACCCAACATATTGTTTAAACCTTTGCGGACAACCGGTGCATTGGTCGCACGCTGTTTCAAAAACTTCGCTAAGAAAACTTGTGGTGCCCCAACAATTGCCGTTCCAAAATGATATTTCATCGAATAGTATAGGGAGGCTGCGCCACCTTTGCTTGATCCTGATGCGATAATATTTCGGGATGATATACCTAGTTCGTTAGCTTTTGTCATGATAAGTGCAATCACGGAGCGTTCGTAATCAGAGCGACGATTATGCCCCATGTAGTAACAGAATTGTCCTTTATACTCATCTAAAATGAAAAGCTTGTTGACATCACATGGCCATAAAGTGCGGAAATGATTATACACCGGTGGACCTCCGCGAAATTCATTCGAATGCAAGCCAGAGAAAGAAATCAGTAGTTTATCAGATGGCGTTTTCGCTGGTTGGAATAAATATTTCACAGGATGATCATTGTAATAGATTTCTTCTTTCTCCAATGTTGTCGTGACCGTTTGCTGATTCGCTACATCGACGTTTAACATATTGGTCATTTTATTGATAATAAGCGTGTCGTCTTTTTTCAAAAATAGACGAATTTTGTAAGCGCCGCTACGAATTGGTTGATAACTCACTGTTACTTGTTGCTTATCAATCGGTTGGTACCACTGACGCTCAATAATTTGGTCATTATAATAGATATAGTAAGCATACGTGTAAGTGGCTTCTAGCATGTACAACGCTTTAAAGTTCACTACTAGCTTACCTGCTGTATAGGCTAGGCGGGATGTGTCCAGTTTTTCAATAATGATATCGCTTGTCATAATTTCTCTCCTCATATCCGGAACTTATCCCACAAAGGTTGTGGTTAGTAAGTCCTCGATTTCGTGACAAATTTTAGCTTTGTTAAAATATTTATAGGCGTAGTTTTTATAGCTTTGTTGATTGGCTTCATTTAATTCATTACTCGCAATAAAGTCTGCGATTGCTGTCGGTGTTTTAAAAATAGAGTTAGCGGGATAGACTGTTTCCACACCTGGCCAATTGAGTAGGCATGGTGTAGAACCAGCTGCCATACCTTCCATCAATACCGTGTGGAAACTTTCTGATTCACTTGTGGATAACAGGTAGCCTATTTTTTGAAGCCATTCGTGTACATCGTTACCATGCTTGTCGAACACAACATTATCTGCCCAATCAGCGTTATGGATACGGGCAAATACAGCATCATAGTATTCTCGTTCTGCGGTACGTCCCATCAACCAAGCTACATCTTTTGGTAACTGTCCTTTGATAAATAGTTTGTAGCGTTTGTCTTGTTGCCATAGTTGTTCAAAAATATCAAGCGCTTTGTCTAACCCTTTAATTTTTGGAATCACACCGCAAATACCTAAGTTGAAGTCAATGTTGGCTTTTTTCGGGCGATCTAGTTTTTCCGTGTCAATCGTGTTAGCAATCAGCACCATTTTGTGGCGGGGAATCTTACAAATCCGATTCATCTCTTCCATAATGAAAGGACAAACGGCGATAATATGGTCAATTGCATCGAGGTTATAGTGGAAGGGATGTGCGGTGCGTTTTTCTTGCGCGTGAACACGAACAATGAGCTTTTGATTTGGCTTTTTGTTTTGGGAATACCAAACCGCGTTGCCAAGTCCCCATTCACAATAAATCATATCTGCCCATGCGAGTAGTTCCTTACTTTTTGCCAAATCATGATCGGTATGATTCGTCCAATGATCGATTTTAACATTAATATTTGGTTGATTTTCGAGGTAGTCAATGATATCTGTCATAAACTTCAAGTCATGACTCGCAAATAAAAGATTCATTGGCTCTTTATTGTAGCTCCATAAGATGTTTTTCAATCGGTCGTAAGATGCTTCTAGTGTGAAGTTTTGACTTGCTTGGTACATCGCTTTTGCCGCACGTTTATATACTGCTGAGTCGTTCAAAACAAGTTGCGTTTTCTCTAAAAATTCCGCTTCTGTGTCAACGAATAACTCGTAATCCGCACCGACTAATTGTTCATGCATTTTTGTCCTTCTTAGTAAAACAGGTTTGCCTAGTCTGGCGTATTCTAGTAGTTTTGTCGATAACTCCACCGATGCATCGTTATCAATCGATTCACTGCGCCAACTAATACCGACATCCGAGGCGGCGATATATTCCTGCGACTCTGCACGAGATACGGCACCCACCCAATCGATATTTTCTGTCTGTTGAAATGCTTGTTTGATTTTGCCATGACGTGCGCGTAGCTCCCCTTGGAACTTGTCGCCCACGATGCAAAACGTAATATCTGTGTCTTCTAACTTGCGCGCGGCACGGATAATTTCTTCCGTATACCATTCCGCTGCAAATTTTCCGCTGTATATGAGCTGGTTATTTCGATTGCGATAATCAGGCGTGTTCGGTTGCGCGGGAATCATTGGTGATAAAATCGCCACTTTTTCCCCACTAACATCCATCAATTCACTGAAAATCGCACGTGTTGCTTCCGTTTGTAGAAACATATTCGGAAAGCTATCATAAACTTGTCGTAAATCCGAACGTTCAGTATCTGAAATTGTTGCTGGGTCATGATTGAAATCCGTAATATACGGCATCGTTTTTTTCATCAACTCTGGGTGCTTCATCATCTCTTTTACGAGCGCAAACCCACGAATAATTATCAAATGATAGTTGTTCTGCTTATTCAATTTTTCCATCCGCGCTAGTGCTTCTGAAACCTGAATCCGATTCCCATTTTCAAAAGGCATCTCTGGAAATGTCTCAAATGGATCTAATAATTGCACATTGTCAAAATTAGAAATACCACCCGTCAAGCGCGTATTCTGTTCCTTCGCTTTCAGTAATATATCGGTCTGCACATTCGGGTTAATTGCTAGCATCGAAGCCATTGATGTCAACCATACTGCCGAACCGTCCATGATATTTAAATCCATGTCACCATAGACTAAGATTTTTAACTGTCTCACAACTCATCGCTCCTATATTTCTACTTTAGTTAAAACGTTCGTCGGGGCCTCTGCGCCGTAAGCAACAAAATTGAACTTATCACTACTAAACAGCGACACACCTTGGCGGAAATAATGCGCCATCGATCCATCATTCTCCATATTCCCCAACAATACCGGTACCGTCCCCATCATTGGAATCGCCGTTTTTAACAAGGCACGGTGATATGTCAGTCCACTTACAAACTCATAATCTTCTTGTGCGCCTTCTTCTTGTAACACACCATGTTCCCATTCGAAAAAGTTCTTCTTCCCGATGACATCCGCTTTCGTATACTCCGTTGCTAAGAATAAATCCGCAAGATATTGCTCTCCGTAAAAGTGCTCTCCTGCCATATAGCTCATATACTCTGTTTGGATAATATCTTGTAGTTTTTGATAGTGATTCACATACGTTATTGCATACATGCTCACATCTTCCGTATTGTACTTGTTCATTAAATCTGTTACGCCATCGAACATGGAGGCAAACAGGACAAGCTTTTTATTCGAATACGTTTGGCGGTCAAAATTCACCTTCACTGCTTCTATATCCGCCTCCGAATGCACGACTGATACAACAGTTACTGCTTTTGGTAGCGCATCTAGTGTGATGCCCATATTGGCAAGCATCATCCGCAAACGATGCTTATACGTATGGTGGTGATATACTTCGCGTATTCCTTCAAGCGCTGTTTGCTGATACAAAGCATCATCCGTCGTAATCGCCTGAATTTTCTCTTTGAGTTCATCCTCATCTTCTGCAATCAGCACCAAGTCACCAAACATCCGCTTAATTCCTTTTGAATAACTACTGATAATTGGCGTCCCGCATGCCAAACCTTCAAACACGCGACGTGAGAACATCGTCGGCGATCCCTTAATACTATTAATGTTCAACATGTACTTGTAACCTTTATAAGCAATATCCATATCGTTGTACGCTAGACTTCCTAACACACTCGGCAAAAAGCGCTCTGGAAACTGGAAATCCGGGGAATGGCGCTCAAAGTTACGGTCATAAATCGCTAATCCGTACTGTTGCGTCACATCTAAAATTTGATCCATATCCCGGCGACGATCCTCATGACGATTCGCATAGTAAGAACCTGCAAAACACATTTTGTCAATCCGCTTCTTATATAACTTAATCGGATTGTGCATCTCAGGTTGCACTGCGAAGCTTTGCGCGAAGACATTATCATGACCTGCTGCTTGTTTATATTTCGGAATCATGTCCGCATCTGTTGTATAAATGTAATTAAATAATTTCGCCGTATCAATAAACTTATCGTAATGAATCGGATCCTCTTTATTCCAAAAAATCGTTGGTACATCGTTTTGCTTACACCATTCTAGGAGCCCTAACAAAGCACTTCGATCTTGGTTAGCATACCGGCCAATCTTATACTCCCAAGCTTTATGATTGCCGTGCCATGCCGATTCCACCATCAAAATATGTGGTTGCTCTCGCTCCAATACTTCTTGCCAATCATCTGGCGTAAACGTAATCAGGTTTACTTCCTTGTCATAACACGTTCGCGTAAATTCATCAAAAATACAGGCCACACGCAAATCCGTCGTTTTTGTGATGCTCTTTAGGCCAGCACGTGTCTCAACAACTGTTTCACCAGCTTTTTTTGTTGCCTTTGTCGCATCGAAAGTTCGAGTAAACTCACAACCAGTAATCTCTATAACCGTTTTCGCTGGCACACGCAATGCAATACGCAAGCGCGTCGTTTCCTGCCCTACTTTTAGGTGGTTCTCCTTATTCGGGTCGAACAATGTTGATTTCAACTGCTTCTTATTTCCGTATTCGATAACGGCAATCTTACATTCTTGCTTTCCATTCATATCGATATCTATTCTGAAGTCAAACTTCTCTCCCGGAACCGTCTCAATAATATGCATTGGGTAACGGCTGAATAAAAGGTTCGTCTCCAAGTAAGAAAAGTAAATATATTTATCAATGCTATTTGTAGCCATGACTGCATCGCCGTGTTGCTCGAATGTAAGATTATCGTTCGAACTATGCCAATTATCTGCGTTTGTGAAATCCTTCGAAGCAATCACTTCAGGCTGAATATTGCTTAAAATTTTCTTTTGTAAATACTCGATTTCATGATATAAATTCTCAATCTTTTTCACGTTTTCATTCCTCAATCTTTGGCTTTATTTTTTAGCTTCCAATACTTTCGCATCATTCGAATCACTTTCGTACTATTCAAGCGATTGTATTTCTCCGTCATTTGGCTTAATTTTCTTATTAATGTTGCGTTTTCTTTTTTCAAGTTGTTTATTTCTTTGACCTGCTGTGCATCACGCTTTTTCATCGTTATCAATACTGGTTTCTCATCTTCCAATAAGCTGAAAATATGTTTATTCAGGTCGTTATTTACTGCTCTTTCTGCATTCAAGGCCTCTGATATGTGCTGTACTAGCTGTTTCGCCTCATTCACTTCTTGTTGGTGTTGTCTCACCGTTTCTGATTGTTTCTTACCTTGCTCCACCCATGTTTCTTCGATGGCGCGATATTTATCTTCTAAAACGAGTGCTTTCTCGTCGTATTTGGCTTGGATAAGAACTAGTTCTTCTTCGTACTCCTGCTTCATCCTATCGATTTGGCGTTTATACGTATCCAGTCGCTCTAAAATTTTTTCTTCCAGTTCATTGTTTTCTCCTGCAGCTTCTTGGAACGTGTACACCGCGTTATTCCCGACTTGCTTTCTCACATGATATTGCATTTTTTCTAAAAGAAAAGCAATTTCTGCAAAATTCTCACCATCTGTTTCCAGCCAGAGTATCGGTTTTATATTTTCTAATTGCTTTGTCAGCCATTCTAGTGAGCGAGATTCTAATACACGAGCTGTTGCATGAATCATATGCGGTGCTATCATATCGGCTGGCATTAATTTACCATTTTCTGAAACGGTAAAACGATTTTTTATCCAATCAGGTCTTAAGCATGCCATGTGCGGTAACTTATTTCGCGCGATATCATTTCGTACTTCTTTCCATCGCTCTCTATCAGCTTCAAAAAGGTAAACCTTGCCTGCATCCCGATACTTTGAAAAGTAAATTGCATGACTCACAAACCGGCTGTCTAACGCATAGATGACGGCTTTCTCTGGAATAGATGCCGCGAATTCATCTAAGACTGCTTTTTGATAGTAGTCTTTTGTCTGTACCATCTCAGCTGTGATTGCATTATTCATCATATTTAGTTTCACATTATCGCTTAGTTTCAAAAGGGCTTTATTCTTTGTCATGTCCATCCTCTAATTCCTTATAGATTTCTAAAAAAATCGCTTTTTCTTTGTCCCAATTATATTTTTCACGTGCCAGAAAACAGTTTTGGCGCATTTTTTCGCGAAGTTCTGTGTCCGCTAGTAACGTATTCACGCCTACTGCAATCGAAACCGGATTATGCGAATCAACGACAATCCCAACTTGCTCTCCTTGCACAATTTTTCGTATTTCTGGAAAATCGCTACCAATCACTGGCACACCGCTCATCACATATTCAAACAACTTGTTCGATGACGCCGAGTAATGATTAAAACACACATTATTTAAGATTTGAAAACCGAGATAAGCGTTTTTCGTGTAGGCCAATAAATCGTGTAATGGCACTTTCGGTAAAAACTTGATTCTCTCTTCTAAATTCGCATCAATGACACGTTGCTGTAATTCTGCTTTGATTCTACCATCGCCGATAATCACGACCACACCTCGATCAAAAAGCGCTGTTGCTTCAACCAGTTTATCTAGTCCGCGCCCTGTTTGAACGCCCCCTTGATACAGTAAAATCGGTTCTGTTTCCGGAATATCCAACAAAGCATGCATTGCAATACCGGCTGCTTGTTCTGGATACACCTTATTTGGATAATTATGAATGACTTTTGGGTAGAAATGATATCTCTCTTCAATATAAGCTGCTCGTGTGTCATTTTCATGGATGCAAACATCAGTAAAGCGAAGCAAAAACTTTTCACTAATACCGTACATAGGGTTGTTATAACCCGTTCGGCTTGTCTGTACTTCGTGGGAGTCATAGACAAGTTTTTTGTTGCGAAAAACCTTGGCGCAAATCGTAGCTTGCGGCAATGTATTCAAATCGTTAGCGTGGTAAATGTCGTAGCGTTTAGCAAGTCCTTGGCGTACCATTCTTGTAAAAATAAGGCTACGTCGGACAAGTGTCTGTACCTTTCTGTGGCAAAAAATAGCTACTACCAGACTAACGATACATGTTGGGAGGGGGAAAAACAGAAGTAATAATAGAAAGATACAGCTTAGTAGTACTAGGCTTAATTTGCTTCTTTTCATCAAGCGCATCGTGTTTATTAGTGGGGTTAGAAAAGCTGGGTAGCTATTCTGCACACGATATATTGTAAAATTCTCAATAGGGGATTCTTGTAGGGGAAGTTCTGGCTGTTTGATATCATGGATAGCGATTAAATCAACGTGATAACCTGCTTCTTGTAAAGCTGTGCATTCTCGCATCACCCGTGCATCATTTGTAAAGTAATTCCAGACGAATACAGCGATTTTTTTTGACATACTTCCTACCTCATTCAAACTCGGATACCAGTTTTTCGATCCGTTTAAAATTTTCTTGCCAGTTATAATGCGCTTTAGCATAGTGTAAACCGTTTTGTCTTAGCTTGCCACGGAGTTCGTGATTTTGAACCAAGTGGGCTAAACCGCGATACATGTCTTGTTCTGCTTCATGCTCATAAATAAAACCTGTGTTGGAGGCATGGATAATCTCCCGGCAGTAACCAGAAACCATACCGATAATCGGCAAACCGATGCCCATGTAGTCAACAATCTTACCTGGAATCACCGTTTCAAAAACAGGGTGTGGTACAAGACTCACAAAAGCAATATCTGCCTGCGCCAGTTCTCGCAATACATTGGCTCTTGTATCTGGTGGATTCACAATAATATTTGCCAACTCCTGTTCCTTTACCGAATCAATCAGTTTTTGATAATTAGCCCCATAACCGATCATTTTGAACTGAACTGCTGGATCTTTTTCAAAATAAGCGGCCATACGGATAAAACTTGCTAATTCTTGTGCTAGCCCGATGTTTCCAGTGTAGATAACCGTGATGGGTTCGTTAATAATCGGCCTTTTCAAACTTCCCAACTCCAATTCTTCTGGTGTCAGGGCATTTGGCACGAAGGTAATTTTCTTTGGATCAATGCCTTTACTTGTGATATAGTTTGCAAATCGTTCACTATTGACGATAATCTGATCCGCCCGCTTATAAATTCTTTTTTCGAATCTGTAAGCAATCCAGAGAACAATTGGTGAATTGAATTTCCCTACTCCTTTAAGCGATTCTGGCCATAAGTCGCGAATATCGACAATCAGTTTTGCTTTGAATTTTCGTTTCGCTACTAGCCCTGCGAGTGCAATCGAAATAGGTGGACTCGATACATAAACAACATCAAAAGATTCTTTAGTTCTTACAATTTTCAACATAAAGCGGCATAGTGTTTCCAGATAGAGAAAGAAGCGAAAGATCATCTTTGTTTCATATTTGCTCGTCCGTGTTTTCACACGAACTACCTTGTCTTCCTTCAGTTCTGCGTCCCAAAATTTTTCCTGTTCGTAAATGTCGCGATTCGGATATTGCGGCTCCGTTGTGTACAACGTTGTGTCATATTTTTTTCCGAACAACCGAAACAGTTGCTTCATCCGATTCGCGGCACTTCCGATTTCAGGATAGAAATTTTGCGATATTAAAAGTATCTTTTTCATTCATCATCCACATTTCTAATTTTGATCACATGCTTATAGCGAATTGTTGTTATACGGTTACGCTAACTTCTTGTAATTCACCAATTTTCGAAAGCATTCCAAGATTGAAATATTTCTCCATACCGACACATTGTGTCGCGATATTTTTCGTATCTAGAACGGCTATTTCGCGCATGTTTGTCAAGCTTTGAGGGGTAATGTCGCGGAACTCCGAATGGTCAACAAGCACCAATACTAGGTCTGCATCTGCTGTAGCAACGGCCATGTCATTTTCTACAAAACCTGCTTGGACATGGGGATCGTATGCGACAACATCATATTGTCCCATCGCTTCTAATTCGTGATAAATTTCTAAGGCTGGGCTTTCGCGGATGTCATCGATGTCACCTTTATACGTGAGTCCGAAAACCGCAATTTTTCTGCCTTGTATTTTATTCATTAATGCTACTGTGTTTTCAACAATGAAGTTCGGCATCGTCGAGTTGATGTGTCTTGCGCGTTGAATTAAGTGCGATTCTGCTGGTGCTGCTGCTGCAATGAAGTAAGGGTCTACCGCTAAACAGTGACCGCCAACGCCAGGACCTGGTTGGTGTAAATTGACACGTGGGTGTTTGTTCGCCATGCTGATAACATCCAGTGCATTGATACCAAGTTTCGCTGAGATGTGTACGAGTTCGTTTGCTAATGCGATATTGACATCGCGGTATGTGTTTTCCATTAGTTTGGACATTTCAGCTGTAGATGCTGCGGATTCAATCAATTCGCCTTGCACGAAGACGCTGTAGATTTTCTTGCCAGCTTCGGTACATGCTGGTGTTACCCCGCCAATGATGCGGTTGTTGTAGATTAATTCGTGAATAATTTGGCCTGGTAAAACACGCTCAGGACAGTGCACGAGGAAGACGTCTTTCCCTACGATGAGGCCTGTACTTTCCACGAGTGGTAAAATGTGATCTTCGGTGGAGCGAGGAGCGATAGTAGATTCAATAATGATGGTATTTCCTTTTTGAAGAACAGGTAAAATATTGGTCACTGCGGATAAAACGTAGCTTAGATCACATGATTTCAAGGCGTCATTTTTGTTTGGTGTAGGAACCGATACGATGAATGCATCCGCCGGTTCTACAACCAAACCTGCCTTAAATTTATTATTTTGGATGGCTTTATCGAGTTCCGCTTGCAATCCTGGTTCTTCGATATGAATTTTACCTGTATTCAATTCTTTAATAACTTTCTCATTCACATCGATTCCTAGTACATCTTGATTGTGATTGGCGAACATGATTGCGGTTGGAAGTCCAATATAACCTAATCCCATAACAACTAATTTCAATGTATGACAACCCTTTCTGGTTTGGTTTTTAATTTTTTACTTAGCTTCTGGAATAGTGATAGACCAGCTTGCTTTTTCTTTATCCATTGGTGCGTATACAAGTGTGCCTTTTGTAACACTTGTTGGTAGTTCAAAATATGCTTTTCCTGCTAGTTTTTCATTTGGTTTGAACTCATCACCAAAGTTGTTACCTTGTGGGAAAACCTCATACGTTTTGTCACCGGATTTAATTTTGAAATCGCCAGCGCCAACGCCTACTGGGGCACTATCATTATTTAAGAAGGACATCGCGATGCTGACCATGTTTTTGTCTTTTTTCGTGCTTTCTGTTGTCTTGATTTCACCGATTTTCATGTCGATGTTGTTGACTGTTTTTGTTTTGAATTCTTGTTTTGCGGTTTGTTCTGTTTTTGTTTCTTTATCTTTATTATCTGCTGTATTACCACATGCGCCTACAAATACAAGTGTGAAGGCTGTAATTCCTGCGATTAAAACTTTTTTCATTTGTTTAGTACACCTCATTCATTTAATACATAAAGGGGAATAATCCTATTCCCCTTTATGCTTTGTTACACATTTTAGTGCTTCTGTTATCTTATTGTGTGATTGTTACTGTGTTTGTATTGATTTGTCCACCACGGCTATCTTGTCCGACTACTTCTACTACATCTGTTGGTTGTAAGTTAAGATCTTTGATGAAGTATTTGTATGTGCCGTCCGCTGCAACAAATGCTGGACTAGTTTTTAATACGCCGTTTACACTCAATACTACTTTGTATACATCACCTGTAGCTGTTCCAGTTAGATAGCTATCGCCAACTTTTACAGGGTTAGCATTAACTGTACCTGTTGCTACGTTGATTGTTACTTGTTTGCTGTCTAGTAATTTACCTGTTGCATCATATACGTTTACTTTCACGTCATCTGTTCCGTCTTTGATGAGACCCGCTGCGTAATAATGGATAACATTTCCGTTAGCTGGGATTTGTCCGTACTTAGTTCCATTTACTTCTAATTCCACTTTCGCTACGTCACCAGTGTACGTGCCGTCAACATAAGAATGTGTACCTATTTTGAAAGCTTGTGGTGTTACTGTTCCTACTGTTACAGGAGCAGTTTGTTGTGTTACATTGACCGTAGCTGTGCTAAGGACAGCGCCTGTCGCATCGTATGCGATAACTTCTACTACATCTGATACAGAAGTAATTTTATCTTTAGCATAATATTCGAATGCTCCTGCCGTTTTTGGAACGGCTGATTTCAATACGCCATTTACTTTAAGAGCAATTTTTGTTACATCACCAGTTAATGTTCCTGTTACATAACCATCTTTACCAAGTACAAAAGTATTTGCAACGACAGTACCATCTGTTGTGCTAATTGCTACTGTTTTTGTGTTTACCAATGTGCCTGCAGCGTTGTAAGCGTTCATTGTAACTACATCTGTCGCACTTAGTATTTTACCTTTTGCATAGTATTGGTATGTTCCAGCTGGCTGAGCAGTTACATCAATACGTTGTTGTACAACACCGTTAACTACTAACTCTATTTTCTGAACATCACCAGTTCTTGTTCCTGTTACATAGCTGTCTTTACCTAGCTTAAAGCTGTTTGCTGTGATTGTTCCTGGTAAACCATTGTTTGCTGTGATTGTTACTTGTTTTGTATCTAATACTTTTCCTGTTGAATCGTATGCAGTTGCCATTACGATGTCTGTAAGATTAAAGATCTTATCTTTTGCATAGTATTGGAACGGTGAAGTTGGTGTGTTGATTGTTTGTTTAACTACTCCATTCACTGTTATGCTGACTTTCGCTACATCGCCTGTGAATGTTCCTTTTACATACGTGTCTGTTCCAAGTACATAGTTAGCTGGTGTAATTGTGCCTTTTGTAACTACTGTTGATTTCACATTTACTTTTGTACGTTGCAATACTTTACCATTCGCATCATAACCAATGATGTAAACAGCATCTGTAGCGTTTAAAACTTTGTCTTTTGCATAGTATTGGTATGGGTTGGATACATTGATGGCTTGCTTTACAACACCGTTAACTTCTAACGCTGCTTTTACTACATCACCTGTTAAAGTACCTTTAACATAGTTCGTTCCAACGGTGTAATCTTCTGCTGTGATTGTTCCTGCAGTTACTTTCGCATTTACTTTCACTGCTGTTTTCTGTAATTCTTTACCATTTGCATCAAGTGCTACAATGAATACTTGATCCGTTGCTTTAGTAATGCTACCGTTAGCATAGTATTGGTACGGGCTTCCAGTTGCCGAAATCGTTGTTAACTTAACTCCATTAACTTCCAAATACATTTTAGCAACATCGCCTGTGTAGATACCTTTAACATAGTTGTCTGAACCAATTGTGAATTCGTTTGCTGTGATTGTTCCTGCTGTTGCTGCGATAACTTTGATTGTAACTGTTTTTTCTGTTGTGTTACCGTCTTTGTCTGTCACTGTATAAACGACTGTGTAGCTACCTACTTTAGCCATATCTACATTGCTGCTCTTAACTTTTACATCTGCTGTTATGTCGCCGTCTTCTTTATCTGTTGCTTTTACATCTGCTAATGGATTGAATGTATCTCCCACGCGGAATGTTTGATCATCAGCTGTGATAACTGGTTTTTGATTTGATGCTACGATAACTTCTACTTCTGGGCTATCAAGGCCATTATCACCTTTTTGTGTTACTTTAAGCACATCATCTTCTTTTTGTGCTGGGATATTGATAGTGAAATCGCCATTAGCGTCTGTATTACCAGTTACTTTTGAGCCATCTGGAAGTGTTATTGTAATTTCTTTGTTTGGCTCACCTTTACCTTTAAGAACTGTGTCGCCTTCTTTGATAGGAGCAACATCAGGAGTTCCTGGTACTGATAAATCTTGTTGTACTTTTGTATTTACGTTAGCACTGTCGTTTACACCATTTGTTTGGTATGAAACTACAGATTGATCTTTAGCAAGTTTAACTCCTGCTGGTACGTCTACTGTCCATGTGCCATCATCTTTAACTGTTGTTTTAGCAGTTGTTCCATTAGGGAATGTTACAATGATGTCGTTTCCTGGAGTTCCTTTACCGGATACTGTTTTAGCTCCAACATAGATTGGGTTAACTGTTGGACGATCGATTGCACTTGAGCCTTCTGTTGATAGACGTGTGTAATCAAATAGGCTGAATCCGTCTATTCCTGTTGCTACACCGCCGTAATATGCAGTTGTCGCTGTACCATTTTTGTTTGATAATGTAACACGACCTGCGTCAATGTCAGTCCATGCTGTGTTTGATGCTTTAGACCAGTCAGTACCGTGGTTCCAAGCCATTAAGTTTTTCACGTTGTTAATTTCTATGCGAGATTGACTTGCAACTGTTGCTGTACCGTAACCTTTAACGATATGACCAGTTTTCTTCGTTGCATCATTATTATTTTGACGGAAATCTATAAATTTAGGGCTGTTAAGCACTAATTTAGAGTTTGCTGCGCCACTTAAATCAAATACAGATGTTGTTGTTACTGGTGATAATGTTTCTACATACGCCATAGTGTCTTTGTTGAATGTAACTACACCGTTAGCTTTTACTGCTGGGTTTGTTGTTTTTGAACCTGCACGGATGTTGGCTTTAGAGTTATTAGCAAATGTTGCAGAACCAGTAGTGTAAATACCATATGCTGCTGATGCAATTTTCAATGTTGAGGCATTTCCTACATTAAGTGCTGCTGCTGCGCCACCTTCTTGTCTAATACCGTCTGTTCCGGATAAATCGAAACTTGAGTTAGCACCGATATTAATTGCTGATCCGTAGAATGAATGGATGGCATGGCTGTTTAACGCTTTAATGACAACTGTGTTATTTTCTCCGAAAGTTGTATTTTTGTATGTGTAGATACCATCGTGGTTGTTAGCTGTGATGTTCATGCTTACGTTTTTACCTGTTGTTAAACCTTCACCGCTTGTATTTGTAGTATTGATACCATCGACATAAGCATTAATGCTAACTGTTGAATCGTCACCGAATACTACTCCGCCAGCATCAATACCTTTACCAGCTGATGATGAAATTGTAGTTTTAGTGTTAGAACCAAAGTTGATGCGTGAGTTTCCACCAGCATAAATAGAACCAGCTTTTGCTTTTACATTAACTTCTGTATCATCACCGAAGATAACTGGGCCACCTGCAGAATAGATACCGTAGTCAATACCGGAATCGATATCAATTTTTACACGATCTGCTGCTGCTTTTGGCTGGTTAGATACTGTACCGAAGCGAATTGGTGCCGCTCCAGCTGAGTAGATACCTTTATATTGTGTTCTTAGTTTTAGAGATGAACCATCACCGAATGTGATAGACGCATTTCCGTAAAAACCATGTCCGTTGTCACTGACAATATCAACATTAGCGTTTTTACCTACAACGATTGATGCTCCTGTGTTATATGCGTAAACAGCTGTACCTGTACCAGTTGCTTTAAGCTTTACATCATCGCCAATTGTGATATTTCCAGTTACGTAGATACCGTAACCAACATCACCAGATGCAAGTGTTAAGTCAGCGCCATTTTTAACAACTAAAGTTGCTGCTCTGACTGTTCCGTATTTTGATGCTGATTTTAATACAGTGTTCTCACCGACAACAAGAGCACTATTTGATACGTCAAATGCGTAACCTTTGCTTGAATTCATATTGATATAAGAATTATCACCGATACTTACAGCACCTGATGAACGAACTTTAACTGCTGTATTCAAAGCTGACAGTTCTTCAATACGTGTGTTATCTTCAATAATTAAATCATCTACATCCATACCATATTGATCTGGGCTGACGATTTTATTGTTTGTTCCCCCGATAGAAAGAGATAGTTTACCCGATCCACCCATAATCATACCAAACACTTGTACATTGTTTGTTAAGTTAACTGTTGGCGCTGCTGTTGAGTTAAAACCAGTGAATACACCTTTGGTCCCAACATTAGCAATGCTCAAATCTTGAACATCAACGATTGAAGTAGAACGCATAATCATTTGGAAGTTACCAGCAGTTACTGAATAGCCGTTACCTTCGATACGGATGTTGCTGTTGATTGATACGTTACGTGTGAATTGGAAGTTACCAGTAATTTCTATAACATTGATTGTTGTTGATTCTGCAGCTGCTGCAAATTCAGCAAATGTTGATACTTGTGCACGTTTCTCTGTTACACCATTGTCTAGAGCTAATGACATCGGCTCAATTGCAATTTTGCTTGCTGCTTGATCAGCAGTTGGCAATGTTGGTGTTGTTGACTCTTGACCAGTTGCTTCTGCTGCAAATGATCCTGTTGGTAATACTGTGAATACTTGGCTTGCAATAACTGTAGCTACTAAAAGTGATTTGGCAGCTTTTTTGACCGACGCCTTAGATAGAACGTTAATTGGTCCCTTTTCTTCAAATTTCATGTTTATTTTTCTCCTTCTTCCTTAAACTGTCTATTTGTCTATTTGCTATCCTGCGTGAAACGTGTTGCCCTCACATAATAAACACCCCCTAAGTTGTGACAGAAACTGTATTCTCATTTATATTTATCAAAAATATAAAATCCTCTGATTAGTGTTCGGTTTATGTTTTGGAATACATCCCTGCAGTCTTTGCTCGAAGTAAAACGAATTACTTCACTCTTGCTGTATGGATTATATCATAAGATTTTAGAGCAACTGTGCGATGTTTTTTTCTGTAAATCGCCAATTTATTCTAAAAAGAAATGTAGTTGGACGATATATCCATTTTAAAATGTAAATAATTTTACTTTTGTGGTGCTTGGGTGAAACCTTTGTTAAATCTAACGAAATTAGAGTTTGATTATTTTGATTATTTTGATTTTTAACTTATGAAATCGTGGAAATAATTTATTTATTGAGGTTTTGCTTTATATTCCTTTACTGTAGTGCGTTTTTCAATTCCTAGTAGTCTGGTGTAAAATAATTATTTTCAAACGTTTATTAGGCTATTTCTCTTCTTTTATCTTCATTCGTTTTGTTTTAACTACTTTGCCAGACTAAATAAAATTGTTTTTTTTGGTAACAAATTTCACTTATTTTAGACGTTTTTTGCTTACTATACTCTAAATTGGCAGATTTATCACACTTTTGATGTAACTTATCTTGCTTGTTGTTTGAAATGTTATACATCACTGACATTTCATTCTGGATGCTGTGCAACCTTGGCTTGCCTCACCTCCTTTAAATATGTGTATTCCATTCTTTTAATCTAAAAATATCTCTTGTTAAAGTTAACATTAGATTATTCATTCATTATAGAAATTGGTTGATTGTATGAAGATTTTTTTGAAGGATATTCGAAGTGTTTCTTTCATACTGCACGATGCAGTGGGATTGGTCGGGGGATGACCAGAAGAAGAATTTCTGCTAAGCACCAGTCGTTTGAACCGCTTTGTTTCTTCATGCGTTTCGTTCTCGGTGCCTCTTACAGTTATAAGAATACTATAAAAAAAGGCGAAACTGGGATTATTATCAAAAACTTCTTAAATCAAGAAATTTTTGACGTACTTGATTAAATAAAATGACAAATATAAATTATGGTGCTATATTGAGCATATTAGAAAGTCGTGCTTTAGGAGCGTGTTTAGTTATGAAAAACCTCGTCATCGCGTCAGAATATCGGAAACTGAGATTATTGCATATCTTGTTTACAGCGGAGCAGGACTATACGAAAAAGGAGCTTGCAGGATTGCTCCATTGTTCCATTAAAACCCTTGAGACAGATATTAAGGGCTTGCAGGAAATTTTTGACCCAGCTATTGCTTATGTCTATGAAGATGAATATCATGTTTTATTGGACGTTGGAGAGCAAGTTAATTTCTCCTATTTATACGCTATGGCTGTGAGCAATTCGTATATGTATTTGATTTCTAAAGATATTTTTTCAGGAAAGCGTCAAAATTTATCAGATTGGGCAGAGGATAATTTCAGTAGCTTACCGACGATGTATCGCCGTATCCGTCAAATTGATGCGTATCTTGCAGAGAGTCGTCTTGTTCTGGAAACTGCACCTCTCGATATTAAGGGGGCGGAGATTCGACTACGTTTTTATTATTTCCAAATTTATAGTCGCTCTTATCCTTATACGAAATGGCCATTTCCAGAAATTCCATATGCGCAGGTAAACGAATTTATCAAGACTGTTGAGCGTTGTTTTGGCATTTATTTTTCTCTACCAGCGCGGATTAATTATGCGATTGCAATTGCTGTTTGTTTGGAACGTTTGAAGCAAGGTTATCACTATAAGATGTCTGTAGCCGATCTAAATTCATGGAAAAGCATTGCCGAGGCACAACGCGAATTCCATCCAGTCGATTACTCAATTTTAGATAATATCATCGGTTTTCCGTTGCCAAAACATGAGTGCTATATCAATGTATTAATGTGCTTTTGGACAAAATTTTCCTATGTAGATGAAGGGCAAGCTAACATACGTGTGAAACATAGTCAGTTAGTTAATCCGCATAAATATGAACTAGCAAATGATTTGGTCAAACTTTTAGAAGGTTATCAGATTCATAATAGTACGCATATTGTGGCTGAAACTATTGATTTTCTAACACGGTTCCTCTTTATTGATAAAATGAATATCTTGCCGGAAGTTCCATATGCTCATATAGCACCAGATAAAAACGAACTTAGCAAAAAAGTAAGATCGGTCTTAAACAAATACGAAACCAGCCCAAATCATCGTTATATACGCTCTAATAAGGCGATGATGATTCATTACTTGACTGATTTCTACAATACTGTGATTCAACAAGAACAGCAATATCGGATACTCCATGTCAAAATCGTATCTGAGAACGGCTATTTTTGGGAGGAATATTTGCGTACTGAGCTACGTAAGCGTTATTCAGATGAGCAAATTATTATTTGTGATGAGCTACATTCACACGAACATATGCAGCATATCGATTTGATTATTAGCGACTTTCCTTTCTATGAAGAAACGGGCATTACTTCCGATATACTTGTTTGGAATATGCCACCTGCAAAAAAAGATTATGAACAACTTGATATATTTTTGAAAAGAAAAAATGATGCTTTTTCTGACTAAACTAATCAAGTCATCGTAAGCTTACAACACGAAATCGAGTAGGAGGAGCCGTTAGGCTCCGACCTCTCACACCACCGTACGTACCGTTCGGTATACGGCGGTTCAATA